>JBNAWB010000037.1:0-21670 GCA_049699975.1 Thermodesulfobacteriota bacterium | reverse complement strand
ATATGACCCACACATTACATCGTACAGGAGATTTAGAAAGTTTAAGGGAAGATTTCCCAATGCTTACCCACGTAGCCCGCGGCTTTAATGATAAAGATGCCGGGCCTAAGTTGAAGCAGATAGCGCAGATTATGACCAAATATACTGACCTGCACTTTGGAGATTGCAAAGTAGGCAATAAATATACCATGGATCCGGCGGAGATAATGGATAAATTGACTGTAGGCTGTCAGGTGGTTTTTAAAGACAAAGAAAGCTTGATTGCTTGTATGAAAGAATTAAAGGAGAAAGATATAGGAATTTCCATTGTCGTTTCTGGTCTTTTTGACGAGGTATTCGATTGTTGTCAGAAAGCGGGGATTAAGCCGCCCTTGATTGAATTCGCCTTAGGAATCCATGGGAATAAGAAAAAACTTTGGCCTCCGGAAATTTTAGACTTCGTCACTATGTGCGGCCATGGTCTGGTATCGGGCAATTTGGTAAAAAGGATGGTGGAAAACATTAAGAAAAACAAAATTACCGTGGAAAAGGCAGCTATCGAGCTGGCTAAACCCTGCCTTTGCGGAATCTTCAATCCCCATCGGGCAGCAAAATTACTAAGAAAATTAGTTGGGCAATAAAATTTAGCCGAAAGGGGCAAAGACAATTCCTATGGCCCAAACAAAGATCGAGCAGCGGCCTAAAGTGGCCATCGTTATGGGAGATGCTACAGGCATTGGTCCGGAGTTAGTAGTTAAATCTCTGCATGCCAAAAATACCAGACACCAATGTCGACCAGCAGTCATTGGTGATGCCCGCGTAATGAGGCAGGCGCTTAATATCGCCGGCTTAACATTGCAGATCGTGCCGCGTAAAAATTGGCAGGAGGTCAGCGGCGAGGAAGGACTGCTGGAAATTTTTGATTTGCATAACCTCGATCCCCGCGACTATAAAATGGGCGAGGTAAGTGCTTTAGCGGGCAAAGCCTGCCTCGAATATTTGGAAATGGCCGTTGCCCAAGCGATGTCCGGAGAAGCCCAGGCCGTAGTCTTTGCCCCTTTAAATAAATTAGCCATGAAGTTGGGCGGCTCTCCCTATAAGGCAGAGTTAGAGTATTTAGCCAACTTAACTAAAGCTGATAATTATGGAGAAATAAATTATTTAGAACCCCTTTGGACCTCCCGCGTAACTTCCCATATTGGATTTAGGGAAATAGTCCATCATCTTCATCCGGAAGGCATTCTCCGGGCCATTAAGCTTCTTCACGGAACAATGAGCAAAGCAGGAATAAAAAACCCGCAAATAGGAGTGGCTGCCCTTAATCCCCATGGAGGCGAGAAAGGGCTTTTCGGTCCTGAAGAAGAAACCATCATCTCCCCTGCTATAGAGAAAGCTCGCCAAGAAGGAATTTCCGCCTTCGGGCCTTTTCCTGCTGATACCATATTCGTACGCGCTCGGAAGGGTGAGTTTTCAGGGATTGTCTCTATGTATCATGATCAAGGGCAGATCGCCACGAAGATCTTAGGATTTGATCGGGGCGTGACCATCGGGGGTGGGCTGCCGATTATCATTACGACGCCTGCTCATGGAACAGCCCATGATATTGCTGGCCAAGGGATAGCTGATGGGGGTGCTTTTCAAACAGCCCTGAATCTCGCTGTCCGCATGGTGATTTCTTCTATTCCCCAAGTATGATAAAGTTCGCCCTCTTTTGAATTGGAGGTAACTTCCGCCGCCAAATTTTGCCAACTAAATTGGAAAAGATTTAATAATCCATGGCGGAGAAATGAGATATTCCGTGATTAATTTATTAAATTTCACCTCCCCAAATTTTTAATTGCCATTATTAATTTTTAGGTTATATTTTAGGAAGGGTAATAAAAATTTATGAAATTTTAGCGAGAAAATTTTATGAAAGTAATTGGGGTCCATTTAGAAAGATGTGTCGGTTGTAAGACCTGTGAACTTTATTGTGCCGT
Organism: Thermodesulfobacteriota bacterium; assembly: GCA_049699975.1. GTDB lineage: Bacteria > Desulfobacterota > SM23-61 > SM23-61 > SM23-61 > CAZAGD01. The sequence continues at coordinate 19,712 of JBNAWB010000037.1, read as the reverse complement.
AGAGAGAGGAAGTAACGGGAAGACTTTATGGAAAGCAGTCCAAGAGAACCCTCTGCCTCAGGCGCGAGTGCGGGTAGAGGGCACAAACAATTTATCTTTCCCTTTACAGTGCCGACATTGTTTAAAAGCACCTTGTTTGGATGCCTGTTTAACCGGTGCTTTAATGCGTGATCCAAAAAATAATTTGGTAATGGTCAAAGAGGAAAACTGTATAGCTTGTTGGACGTGTACAATGTTTTGCCCTTATGGCGTAATTTATCCTTGGTCAGAACGTAAATTCGCTTTGAAATGCGACCGCTGCGCTTTCCTGGAAAAGCCTGTATGCCTTGATGTTTGCCCTTGCCAAGCCCTGGAGCTGGTAGAATTAGAAGAATTGGAAGAGACCGCTCGTCAGAGAAGGAAAGAAATTGCTCGGCAAATAAGGGAACATAAAAAGGGACTGATTATCCTTGATCTGGCTTAAAAAATTTTTGTCCTTGGGATCGCATACTCGGTTAAGAAAAGGAGATTTAAAAATTTATGGAGACCATACAGATTAAGACAGTTGATCCTTTGAGCCAGGAACTTTTGAAATCCGCTTTTCATAGAGGGTTATCTTTGAGCTGGGATCGATGGGAAAGACTCCAGCCGCAGGATGGCTTCCTTAGACTGGGCCTGAGTTGCCCTTATGGTTGTTGGCACGGGCCTTGCCGGATTGATCCTTTCGGTCGTGGACCAGAAAAAGGGTTATGCGGGCTTGACCGAGACCAAATGGTAGCCGCCTCGTTTCTGCGCCTGATTCTTTTAGGAAGCTTGGCAGCCCTCTCCCAAATTGATCAATTGGGGGGAAATGGGGGAGGTAAAAATTTCCCCAAAATACTTGGCCAAGCAGAAAAAAAGTTAAGGGGCGAGAAAATTTCGCGAAATGATTTAAACAATTCTATTTACTATTTAGCACGGTCGGCCGAGTCGGCGGAGACGATAATTAACCAAGCAATTCGTTTGGCCCTTTTTACCTTAAGCCTTCTTTGGCAAAAGGAAATGTTAGCAAAAAGGCTAAAGCCATTGCCGTTATTAGCCGGTTATGGCCTGCTGGCCCAAAGAGAAATAAATGTAGGGGTAAGCGGTTACCCTTCCCTTAAATTGTTAAAGACGACAGCAGAAGAGATAAAAAAGAGTTGCGCCGAAAAAGGGCAATTAATATCCCTGGGAGAGATAATAATCCTTAATGAAAAATGCCTACCCTGCGTAGGTACATCAGGAGAAACAGAATTAATCTTGAGCTCAGGAAAAATAGATTTGCTCATTGCTGGTCCCAAGATTGATCCAGCCGTAAGGGAACTTTGCCACTTCCTTTCTATACCGATAATAAATTCGGAAGATAGAGCTTCTCTTAAAGAAACAATAAAAAAAATTAAAGATAAGAAAAATAATAACAGGCCAGTGAATTTTAATCCACCCCCTGATTTGGTGGAAGAAGCCGAAGTTTTCATGGGCCCTTTAGGCTTAAAAGAATTATGGCGTAAATCTCCCTCCGCCAAAATATTCTTTTTGGGTGGGGATGATCATCTGGGACAACCCTTGGGATGGATACCTACCGAAGTGGCTCCCAATTTGATCGATGGGAAAACAAGGGTATTTCTCTGGGGAGATGCGGGCCTATGGATGGTCAAAAAAGGAATGTTAAATCCGCAAAAAAAGTTGCCTTTTCATCTTTTGGAAAAACAAAGCACAATTTTGGCGGCTTTGTCTGTATTGGCAGAAGGGAAAAAGATTAATACCGTAGGTGGTATCTTCTTTACTGGTTTTAAAAATTGCTCTGATCTGACTTTTAGCCTTGGTTTGGCCGCCTTAGGTCTGAAGGTAGGAGTGGCGGCTCCCCTCCCCGTATGGGGAAGTGAGCTTGTACGTTCTTTTCTTCAGAAGAGAATTGGAGAATTGGGAGGAAGTTTTACCCATTATGACCATTTTGCTCAGCCCGAGGAGATAATAGATTGGTTTAAAAAATAAGAAGCAATGGGGGCATTTTTCATCAGGCAGCGTGAGCAAGAGTTATTGAAAAAGAGTCAAAGATGGATATTGTTATTGTTGGTGGTGGACCAGCAGGAATGGCAGCGGCCCTGGAAAGTCGACAGCTATGGCCGCATAATTCTGTGGCTATTATAGAAGCCGAAGAGGCCATAGGCTGTTGCCGTCCGCTTTTGCCCCAATTCTTGGCCGGCCAAGTTGGAGAAGAAAAAGTTTTTCTAAATAAGATTGACCAAGATGGGCAATTAAAAATTATCACGGGGAAGAGAGTCATTAAGCTTGATCGCCCCAAGCGCATTCTTTACCTGGAAGATGGCCCTGAAATGCAATATGACCGGTTATTGTTAGCCCCGGGGGGAAAACCCATTATCCCCCATTTGGAGGGCTTGCATCATGGGCAAGGGATTTTTGCTGTTCGTAATTTCCCCGAGGTAAAAAAAGCGAAAGCATGGATAAATCAAGATCACCAAATTTTCATCTTAGGGGGAGGTTTAGTCGGGGTGAAGACGGCAATTGCCTTGCGCACGGCTGGTTGGCAAATCAGTTTAGTGGAGAAGGAAGATCAGCTCCTGCCAAAAGTTTTGCCCTCCAACGCGGCGGCTTTCTTGACAGATTATTTGCACCAATTGGGAATAAGAATTTTTTTAGGGGAAACCATCGCGCAGATAGAAGAAGTTGCCGGGCAAATAAAAAAGGTTAAGATGCGAGGGCAATGGTACACTTGTGATGCTCTTCTATTGGCCATGGGGGCTCGTCCCCATCTTTCTTTCTTGGAAGAAAGCGAATTGCTGACTGAGGGAAAATTGTTAGTTTCCCCAACCATGCAAACCAAAGACCCGCGAATTTTTGCGGCCGGAGATGCTGCTACTATAAAGCATCCAAACGGCCGAGAACTTAATCTTTGGACCTGGCCGCAAGCAGTTAGGCAAGGCCAGCTGGCCGCCGCTAATTTTTACCGCTCCAATCCTTTAAACCTTAAAATTCTTACGAAGGCTAATTCTTTAAATCTGGCTGGTTTTCCACTCCATATTATTGAAGGAAGTAAAGAGTATGATAAAGAGCTCATTTATATTTCACCCAGAGGAAATTGTTTGCGCCAAATATTTTTAAAAGATAAAAAATTGGTGGGCGGCGTTTTTATGGGTAACATCACGCAGACCGGATTGATCCACTACTTGGTTATAAATGAGCAGGAAGGTGCATGGACAAATCTAATTAGGCCCGGTTATCAATTTAGGTATCCAATTTTATCTGGGGAGAGACAGCAGTTTAAGAGAGCTTATTTTCTAAAGGGAGGAGAAATCGAACCATGCTCATAAAGAAAGAATTGTGCGTGGGCTGTGGACGTTGTCATCCTTATTGCCCAGCAGAAGCAATATACTTTGAAGATTTAAAGAGTGTGGTTGACCAGGAAAAATGTTATGAGTGTGGAACTTGCCTCCGGGCCCAGATATGCCCGGTGGAAGCCATTGCTGAATCTCCCTACATCTATGAATATCCTCGGGCCCTGCGCAAGTATTTTAGTGATCCTAACGCTACCCATGCTTTAACGGGCATTGCCGGGCGGGGTACAGAAGAGTCCAAAACCAATGATGTGACTAATAGAGTTGGTCCGGGAGAAGTGGGCGTGGCTATTGAAGTGGGCCGGCCGACTTTGGGCATGGATTTAACTAATATTCAGAAAATTACGCGGGCGATGGCTCAAGCCGGAATTACGGAAATCGAACCAGAAAATCCCTTCAATGACATGATAAAGGACAAAAGAACGGGCGATCTCAAACCAGAACTTATGGGCGAAAGAGTGCTCAGCGCGATTATGGAATTTAAGGTGCCGCGGTCTCAATTGGGCCATGTTTTACGTACCATAAAGAAAGTAGCTGCAGAAGTAGATAGCGTATTTGTAGTGGATGTTTATACCAGGTTAGAACCAGGATTGAAGATCCCGTCAGAAGTTATTCAGACCATTGAGGCTGCAGGTTTTACCTGGAGGCCGAATGCCAAAATCAATCTGGGTTTGGGAAGGGCCAATAAAAAATAGAAGGAAATATTTATGACTCATAGTTTGCATCGTGAAGGACCACTGGCTTTGCTGGAAAAAGAATTTGTCCTCTTTATTTATCCGGCCCGGGGGTTCAATTACGAGGGGAGTGGCCCAAAGGTAAGAAGACTCTTGGAGATGCTATACACTCAGGGGCCGGTGAATCTCATCGCCACATCTTTACGCCAAAATTTATATAGCGGGGTAAAGCCAGAAGAAGTGCTGCAGAGCGTAAAGGACGGGACTAAGGTCTATTGTGTTTTCCATGATCGAGAAAAAGTTAAAAGAACCTTGCAGCGCATAATAGAGATGGACGAAGGGATTTCCATTATGGTGAGCGGCATGATTGATCGCGTGCGGGAGTTATCCGCCGAATTAGGCCTTACCCCGCATACGATCAATCTTTCCTTAGGTATTCATGGGCGGACAGATCGCCTTCCGCCGCCGGACATTCGCCAATTTACAACTATGTGTGGCCACGGGATGGTTGCACCTGGTTTAGTGCGCGATGTCCTGCGTCGCGTAAAAAAAGGAGAAATTAATTTTTGGGAAGGAAGCCTTATTTTAGCTGGCCCTTGTACCTGTGGGATATACAATCCGGAACGTTCGGTGGCTATGTTAAAAGATTTAGTCCCTCTGTATCAGAGAATTAGATTTTAATCTGCGGTCAAGATCATTTCCTTTAGATTTCAAACCGGTGTTCAGAGGCGCACGCGAGAAGCTAATAATAAACTAAAAAGGACAAAGCAAATACAAGTCAGGCGGACGGCTGAGATAGAGAAAGGGATGTACAGAAGAGAGAGCAAGAGTGGAGAAAGAGCGTAGCCCGAAAACTTGAAACAATTGTAAACCGAGGCCACGGGTTTGCGTAGATCAGGAACAATTTCGACAGCCAAAGTATTCAGCGAAGTCCAAGCCGTGGCTGCTCCCGTACCAAAAATAGCAAAAAGAATGAGGTATTTGTAGTAAGAATAGGTAAATAGCTCCAAACCAAGGATAGCGACGATCATGATCGCCCCGCCCAGATAAGCTATTTTTATTCTTCCGTAACGATCGCCTAGTAGACCAGCAAGGGGAGAAGCCGCAATCCCCAAAAATCCAGTCATAGAAAGAATTAAACCGATTCGATCTGAGGGAAGGGCAAAAGATTTTTTCAAGTTATCGGCAATAAAAGTCATCAAACCTATATAGCCAAAGAATAAACTAAAAGCAGCCCAGCTCAGAAACCTTACTTTTGGAAAAGATAAAGCTTTTTTTACAAAAACGAGAGCGTCCGCCAACCGGCCAGATTTACTCGGGTTATGTTTGGAGGGGTTTTCCGTAAAAAAATACAGTAAGCCCACGCTTCCGGCATAAGCCATCAAGAAAAAAAAGAAAAAAGTCCATCCCAGGTTGACTTCTAATACTCCCGAAATCAAAGGGCCCATAGTTACGCCGAGGGTGTACATCATGCCCAGGATGCCTACGGATCTACCCATCTGCTGGGGATTGACCATTTCGCCAACTAAAGCTAAAACAAGGGGGGCAATGAAAGCGGCGCCAAAGCCTTGGATAAAACGTGCTCCTAAGAGAATTTCTAAGGTTGGAGAAAGTCCACAGAGTAATCCACCCAAGCTATAAATGGCTAAGCCGAAGAGAAGAGTGCGGCGGGTGTTAAAAACTTGGGCAATAGATCCTGAAAAGAGCTGAAAAATAACATAAGGAATCATATAGAGCGTGACCGTAAGGGAAATCCACTGGATGTTAGTCTGCCATTCTCGGGCCAGGATGGGCAATAGAGTGATTACGCCCACTCCCCCTAATGGACCAATAACCGCGCCCAAATATATAGGTAAAAGTTGCCGCCAAGTAGCCAATTTTAAATCTCCAAAAGAGATCGTTTATTTAATTTTTAACATTAAATTCTCTTGACCTCAACTCTTCTTTTGTTAAAATGGCTGATAAATTTTGCCGTAAAATTTGCTTAAGATTCATCTTTAATGAGTTAGGAACTTTTCTAAAGGAGGCCAGAATGATTTTAGAAAATAAAATAGCTTTAGTTACCGGTGCTTCGCGAGGCATTGGGGCGGCCACCGCCCAGATTTTAGCCCAAAGGGGGGCGAAAGTAGCTTTAGCGGCCCGCACCATTTCTGATTTGGAGGCTGTTGCTGCAACTATTCGGCAATCTGGCGGCGAAGCTTTGGTTGTGGCCGGGAGCGTGCTGGATGTCAATCAGATTAATAACCTGGTAAAAAAAGTAATCGAAAATTGGGAGCGGATTGATATTCTCGTCAACAATGCTGGTTTAGGTACACCCACTTCGCCGGTAGAAGAAATTCGCGAAGAAGATTGGGACCAGACCATAGCTTTAAACTTGAAGTCGGCCTTTTTAGTAACCCGCGCAGTGGTTCCTTTTATGAAAAAACAGAAATATGGGCGTATCGTCAATGTTTCTTCTTACGCTGGCCGAAATTATAGCCTCATTTCTGGTCCCCAGTACACTTCGGCCAAGGCTGGTTTGTTAGGTTTTACCAAGCACATGGCCGCGGAATTAGGACCCTTCGGGATTTGCGTCAATGCTGTAGCCCCCAGCATTGTCCTCACCGCGCGGGTGCAAGCTAAATGGGCTGCTCGGGCGGAGGAAGAACAACGGAGAATCTTAGAACGCATTCCTTTAAGGCGACTTGCCCAGCCCGAAGAAGTGGCCACCGTAATTGCTTTCTTAGCCTCGGATGATGCCAGTTATGTCAATGGCGTATGCATTGATATAAACGGGGGGAGTTATATGGCTTGACGGAATAACTTCTGTAAAAATTCATGGGCTAAGTTTTTTAGCCGCCTGAATTTTTTCCAGGGTGTCTAAATAAATATGACCTTTAGCGGGATTCAAAGTTAAAGCCCGTCGGGCTAATTCTTCAGCCTCGTCTAAATTTTCTCTTTTTAAATAATAGAGCCAAGCTAAATTATTGGCCGCATCAGCATTATCCGGAAGCTCGCGGAGAGCTCTTTTATAATTTTTTTCGGCCGCCGCTAATTCATTCTTTTGCAAATAAACATTTCCCATATAAAGATAAGCTAAAGGCAACTTGGCCGCAGCTTTCTTATATTCTTGCAAGGCCGCTTCTAATTGTCCTTCTTTTTCATAAATTACACCCAAGTTTAAGTGTTCCTCAGGGCTGAGCGGGTCCTGCAAGATGATTATCTTGGGGAAGGAACAACTTAAAATAAAAAAAATAAAAAGGACTGCACTCGCCCCCCGCACATAATATTTTGGGAATAGCCTAAAGTTGTTCATTGGGGAGTTAGGCGTAAAGTCCAATAATTAGCCTTTGCCCAGATGCGCAAAAAGGAAGAAGTCGGGATAAACTTACCCTTTTCTATACCCGAGTTGACGATGATTCCTTGGTTATTATAACCTATGGCGACCAAAAAATGATTTTGTTCATAGATCAAGAAGCCATAGTCTACCTGGAGAATAAGGGGAATCCCCGCAGATATATTTCTTTTAAGATCCTCTAAAGAACCCCGGTATTGTTGCGCCTGCAGTCCTCGCTTTTGGGCATAAAAGAGTAAATCCAGATTCAGCGTGCCCTTAGCCGTAGGGCTAAAAATTTCTTGCGCAATATCTTCGGGAGAGATCTTTTGCCCCCAGAAATTCAAAACACCGGCCAAGGAAGCTGGCCCACATTGGTATTTTTCTTGAGGGAAAAAAGGAACTTTTTCGATAATAACTGTTTCGGCATCTTTATTATAAAAGGCTACAGGCGTGCAAGAAAGAAGAATGATCATGAGGAAGAGCAGCCCTAAAAAGTGGCGGCCTCGCCAGAGACCGCCTGCTCTGAGGGAAAGAAAGAGTGTCTGATCTGGAAAGGAGATGGCCAATTTTATATTTACTTGACTACTATCCTATGTCCGGTGAGTTGGAGAAAGAGGACTATAAGAATAGCAATTACTAAGAGGGCTATAACTACTCCCAATCCAGAATCACCGCCCACTTTCCATTCATCTATCTTCAAAGCTAATTGATGGATTTGTTGGTCGCTTAAATCATAGAGTCTTTTTTGGATTTCTGAAGAGGAAAAGCCCAGTTCCTTGAGTTTTTCGGCTACAATTTTTCTCTCTAAAAAGCTCTTCACTTTTTGAAGGTCGGTTGCCCTTTCTATTGGAGAAAAAGGAGTAATTTCTGAAGGCGAGAATCCGGCATATGCCCGCGGAACAACTCCGATTAAAAACATCGCGACCACTAAGTACCACGCCATACCTTTCTGAATTTTTTTGCCCAAAGCTCATTCCTCCTTTTTAAAATTAATTTATTTAAAAATGTTAATGAAAGAAAGCTCACCTGTCAAGCAGAACTTTTTTTGACTGTCTAACAATTTTAATATTTCTCGCCAGCAGGAGACAGGCGGGAGGAAGAGAGGCTCTTAAAATGAAAGGCGGTTAACAATTTTCCATTCTTTGCCAAAATTTAATAATTTTTTTCTTAGCATGCGGAGAAGTAAAGAAAACAAAAAGACCAAAAGCGATTTGCTTGGCCAGGAGCCCATTAGTGAATATACCGGTGTGTTGGTAAAAATAAAAAGTAACGGACAAATTTATAAAAAGGTCAGAAACCATAATTAAAATAGCCAGGGTGATTCCTTTTAACGGCCGATAGATGAGCAAAAACACAGTTAGAGGATCTAAAAAAGTGAGCATCGTCCAATATAAATTAATAGGCCAGGGAACATAGGTATAACCGAAAAAGCCCTCCTGAAAAATATCTATGAGGTGGTTCTTGGTTCCGTAGAGAAAACCCAGAGCATAAATGCCCAAGATTAAACGGAGGGAATTTAATTCCGGATATTTTAGACTAAATAAATATTTGAACCACATAGCTTTATATGGAAGCCTTAATAAATTGCCTCGGGGAAAGTACAAACTTGCCTTGGTTTGCCTACGAGTAAATACATTTTGGGGGAAGTCCATCCTTCTTCCAGGAGATCATCATCAATTTCACTGATTATACCGTCGTGAATAGCCCAGGATCGGCCGCGGACCGTGCGGGCAAATTCGGGTTGGCGAAAAGGGGTGGAGGAATCGAGCTTAGCGAACAATTTTCCGCCCGGCTGGAAAGCTTGATGGATGCGTTGCATCCTTTTGAAACCTTCAAAATAAGTAAAGCCGCAGCGTTCATAGGTAATAGCGTTATGATAAAAAAGGGCTTCTAAGCTGATGACTTTGATGTTTAGAATTTTAGCAAAAAATTCTAAACTGGCTACAATCTCCCTGGTTAACCCCAATCCGCGGCGCACTTGCCCCGGAGCTAACCCAGCGCGCAAAGCGCGCTCTTCTTCCGGAAGATTACGCGAAGCCCGCCCCCAAAGAGTATCTCTCCCCTGTTCATCCACATCAATATTGAATCTTTCGCTCTCGGGGTCGTTGACGATGAGGAAATCCCAGTTGAGCTGGGTAAAATCAGCCCCATCAGAAACCTGAATCGAATAAATTGGATCTTGATCTGCAGGCTTTCGTTTAACTTCCACCATGACTGTTTCTTCTTTTTCGGGATAGTAAAAACGAACTAATTTATTTCCCTCATAATCGGAGAAAGTCAAGGGATTTATATGGAAGCGATGGAATAGAGAAGGAGGGATAAGCAGACGGTATAATCCTTCTTTTACTGGGGGGGCCAAATTGTTTATCCTTTGAATCCAGGGCATAATTATTCCTTGAACCCTGAAATCATTCTCTGGAGGGCTTGGGGCATAAAATTTTTACCCTGTTTCTTTTGAGCAACCCACCGTCTTTATAATAATAAAGCCTCCAGCCATTCTCCTTGGGGAGATTCTTGAGCAATAAGCTCAAGGAAGCGGTTAACCTTGAAGCTATCTTTAATGCTCAAGATCGGCTTAGTCTTCTCCATCCGTTCCACAGTTTGAAAGGTGTCCAATCTGGTTAAGATCAAGGGCAGGGAAGCTTCCTTGGCCACGCGCAGAAGGATTTCTCCGGGCTTTTTCCCTCCCGTGAGAATTATTCCGCCCACGGTCAACTGTTCCGTCCCTTTCTCTGGGAGGCGCAACAAAATTACGCGGTTATAGACCTGCTTAAAAATAGAAATAGCTCCGCTTAAATGTTTAGCGCCAATAGTAAAATCTTTAATAAGATTTCCTTTGTACTCTAGGCCGCAAATAATTTCTCCTTCGATTAATTCTGCTATAGCCTCTACCGAATTAGCGGCTAAAATCGGATCCTCAGGAATGGGCACTACAGATTTTATGCCCTTGCCTTGGAAAAATGGGATTAGTTTATTTTTTAAATGAGCTATTTTTTCCAGGGGAATGTGGTTTAAAATAGCTGTCCGTACTCTACCTTCCAGGAAAGAATTAAGGGAGAGGAGAGAGAACATAGTCAAATTATCTTTTTGAAAATAATCTAATAAAATAACTGCGGCATTGAATTTTTTCACCAAAATGCTATCTGAGAAATCAGAAATTCCTTCCCCCCAGAAAATTTCTTTCCCTCCCATGGCCAAGATAATATCTTTCGTCCGCGAGATTTCTTGAAAAGATTGCTGGATCTTTCCCCAAAGCAATTCGGCTTCTTTTTTAGAAATTTGGGAAAGCATATCAGGAGTTAAGTGCACTGGACAAAGGAGATTATCTGGTTCCTCCAATTGGAGGACTTCTTTGAGCAGAAGGAGGTCAGGATCAGTAGCTTCTTCTTTGGGCGAAATGTTATTTATTGATTTAAGTGCATATGGTTTGAAGAAACCGACGCGCAGCTTTTTCTCTTTTAATTTTTTAGCTAAAGCCCAGGCGGCCAATGAACGGCCAGCGGAGCCGCCCGTAGAAGCAATAAAAATTGTCGGCATATACATACTCCCTTAAGCGGGTTGGCTTTATTAAGCAAAAATAGTTAAGGCCGGAAGGGCTGTTCCTCTTCCGGGTAACCCTATCCTTTACCCTGGGATAGAGGGAGAAAAATAATTTGAATCTGAACAATAATAGCAAAAGGGTTAAGAGAAGTAAAACATTTTGGATAGGGAAGTCAAGGTTATGGATTTTTTTTCGTGTAGACAAGATTTATGGGGTGACAAAAGTCACAGGCTTGCGGGCGCGGATGAGCTTCATGACAATGATAGCAGGTTTCCATTCGGGGCCGGTTAGTGCGCGGATTTAGAGGGTCATGTTGGATATTCCGGTGGCAGTCGAGGCACGATATTTTCCGCTGGGCATGCGACTTGTGGGAAATTTTAACTAAGCGAACTTTATCTAAGGCCATTTGTTCTTGGACCGTGGCCAGGGGATGACAACGTAAACAATTCTCATTCAGTAATGAATCTCCAGCTGAAAAATGCTTCCCCACAAACGCCCCGGGCTGAGAATGGCAATCGGTACAGGTGATCGAGGCGGGATGCATGCGCGAAGGAAGCCACCGCTCTGGGGGTTCCTGATTTTTATGGCAGGTAAGACAGAAAAAGGGGTGAGAAGTGGTAAAACGAACTAAAGCCAAGCCAGGAATAGCAGCTAAAATGAGCATAATTAAGAAAATAATAATCCAAGTCTTTTTGGAGAGCTTGGGCAGGGAAGGGAAATTTATAGCCATACTCGGTAATCCTCTTAAATTTTGGTCAAAGTCACTTTGGTATCATTCCAGCCAACCCCCCCAGCTACGGGGTCAAAATTTAAAGGAATAATTTTATTAGGATTTACTCCATTACCTTCTTTCTCCCACCAAAGAAGGCCAGTATCAAAATCATTAGTTTTCACCTTTTTCGCCTGAGCAATATGACCCAAGGCCCAATGCCCTAACCCGGCAGTCAAAGCAACAGTTTGGGGATGGACTCCTTGGGAAAAACGAATTTTCACCATAAAGCTACCCACGGCAGAAGAAATTTTTACCCGCTCGCCATTACGCAGCCCTAAAGATTGCCCCGTTAAAGGATTAATCCAAAGAGGAGTTTCATGGATGATTTCGGCTATCCACTTAGCATTGGCCAATCGCCAGGTCAAAACATTAGTTTTATGGACTGTCAGAATTAGTTCTCCTTCTTTTAAGTTCTCATGGCCAGATATGGGTATATAGGACGGTAGCGGAGGGATGTCCTTTTGCGGGAGTTTGCTCAGGTATATTTCTATTTTTCCCGAAGGAGTAGCCCATCCCTTTTTTTCAAAGATACGATAAGAGGGCTTAGCAGATGAATCAAACCATACCCCGTCTTTTTGAAGAGAGGCCCAACCTCCAGCTTGAGCTAAGGCGGGTAAGCGTTGAGCGGTTTTAGCGATAAATTCCGCGTTGTTTTGATAAGAGAATTCTTGGGCTATTTGTCCCCCCATCTGTTTGGCTATTTGGAGAAAAATGTCCCCGATAGATTGCGAAGTACCCAAAGGAGGAACAACTGGCTGACGAATGCTTACATAAGGAATCAAATTCATAGCTGGTCGAGTTTCTAAGTTCCAGCTTTCCAAGTAAGAGGCGGCCGGAAGCAATATATCAGCTAAAGCTCCTGTTTCCGTAAGATGCGTTTCGGCCACCACTATAAAAGGAATTAATTTTTCATCCCGAAGCAGGCGAGATATTTCAGCACTATTTGGATTAGTGTAAGCCGGATTGGCCAAATAAGAAAAATAAAGCTGCGGTTTAACTTGGCCTTGCCCCAAAGCTGAAAAAGCTTGAGCAGAAGAAGGAAAAAGAGTTGGTATTTGGGGTTCCCCTAAGGGCATAATGCGCGGCAAACAAAATCCTCCCGGACTATCAATATTCCCGATGACGGCATTGAGTAAAATTAGGCATCTTTCGTTATGGAAGCCATTTTGGTGGCCGCTGACCCCCCTCCCCGAAATCGCCACGGCCGGTTTTGTTTGCGCAAATTCCTTAGCCAACCGGCGGATATCGTTAGCTCTGACCCCACTAATTTTTTCAGCCTTTTCCGGAGCATAAGCAGCCAAATATTCTTGCAACTTAGGTAGGGGAAAATTTGTCCACCGGGCTAAAAATTCGTGATCGTGAAGTCCCTGCTCAATTATGCTTTGGGCCATAGCTAAGGCTACCACTCCATCTGTGCCTGGTTGGATCGGAATCCATTCATTACTTCGCCCGCCAGTTTGGGAAAGGCGGACATCAAAGGTAATTAGTCTGGCCGCGTTGGTCATCCGCGCTTCTATTAGGCCCTTGGCTAAATATATATACTGGTGGCCATCTTCGTAAGGATTAGCCCCGAAATTAAGAATATATCGTGCTTTAGCCACATCATAAATAAGGCCGGTAGTTCCCAAAGTAGCCAATTGAGCAAAACTCTTATTTGGATCTGTTTCCTCTGTTTCGGGAAATATAGTGGGTTTGCCCAAGGCTTTCAAAAAATTAAGCACCAGCAGCTCTTGAGCGTAGGATTGGCCTAACTCCATCCAGAAAGATTCAATATGCCCAGTCTCCTTTAATTTTTTTAACCGGGAGGAGATTTCTTGGAGTGCATCTGACCAAGAGATCCGGGTCCATTTTCCTTCCCCCCGAGCCCCTGTTCTTTTTAAAGGGTAAAGGAGCCGATCGGGATCATAAAGGAGGTTTAGGCCGGCATAACCCCGGGCGCATATTTTGCCTAGATTATTAGGGTGTTTGGGATTTCCTTTTATTTTTACTAAACGCCCGTCAACCACCTCTCCCAAAATTCCGCAACCGGCTGGGCAAAGTTGGCAGGTACTTGGTATTGAGATCACCGGACTAAGGGTACGCGTCTCCTGGCGAGCTGGTTCAGGCGGTGGACCAAAACATCCCGATAAAGGACTACTTAGACCGGCAAGGGCGGCGCTGGTAAAACTAAATTTCAAGAAATTCCTTCTACTGATTTTGACCATGAGTAAACCTCGAAATCTAAACCAAGGGTAAAAACTCACCTCCTAAAACTACAACATAGCGCATAATAAATATACCTACTATCACCATGATAGAGGCGATAGTCACTGTAGCCAGATTACGCCAGCGCGGGAGCAGGAGCAGAATGACCGGCAGCACTTTCCCTATTATATTTTCTACCCAAATGAAGAGAATACTAAATTTTCCCTTTAATAATAAGTGAGCAGCTTCCTGGGCTTCGGTATGGGAGACAAGAAGCACGAGTACGTCGCTGAGCACTAAGAAAAGATCAATCAGGATCATGGCCGCTAATAGATTTCCCAAGCCAAAGATTAGCTCTCGATTAACCTTTTTTTCTGGGGAGAAGAAGCGATCTTTGATTAAAGAAATGATAATCATCAAAGCAATTCCCGAAACCATGGCGGAGACTAAGAATAGGAAAGGCATAAGCGCCGTATTCCAAAGAGCCCGCGCCTTACCCAAGGCTAAAATAAATCCCGTATAACCGTGCACAAAAACTGCTAAGGGAATGCCGATGGTGCCAAAAAGGCGCGTCATCTTGTGGTTCCCTTTAAATATGAACCAACCATAAATAACACAGTTAATGGGATAAAGGGTGAGTAGGAATGACCCCCAAGTAATAGGGGAGGTGATGTTAAGATGCACAAAAAGATGCCAGGCCTTTAAAGGTTGGCCCACATGGACGAGAAGGGCTACGGGAGCTAAGATTAAAAATAAAGCAGCTAAGATAACCCCGATTTTCCCGATGGGCTTATATTTATCGATCCCGAACACATAGGCCAGCGTAGAAAGGACAAAAGAGCCGGCGCTCAACCCCGTAAGGTAAAAATAGATTGCAATGAGTGTACCGAAGGTTTCTTGGGGGAAAATGTTATAAAGTACACTGACATCCATATTTCCCTCCTTTGGAAGTCCAGATGTAAATTTCTTCCCTTTAACTTTAGATAAATATTCTAAATACTTTTCGGTTTAAAAATTGAGCCAAAATATTTATTTTTTGGACTTCTCCAGAAGGGCCTGCCAGATTATCCAGAGATTCCTGAAATTAGAGTTTAGTATAGAGCATAATGGAGATAACCAGAGCATAAATTACCAAAGATTCTATCAGGGCCAACCCTACAATCATGGGTATGAAAATTTTTGGTTGAGCTTCTGGATTGCGGGCAATTCCTTCTAAGCCTTTAGAAATGGCAATACCTTGTCCTAATCCACCTCCGAATGCGGCAATGCCTATAGCCAAGCCACAAGCCAAGCCGATAAACTTTTTAACCTCTTGTCCCAGCGGTTCTTCAGCAGCCAGAGCCAGATTACTCAAGGTAAGGATCAGTAATAAAGAAATAAAAAGCACCCATCCCCATCTTTTGCGCATCATTAAATACCTCCCAATTTATTTACCTTATTTCTATTTTAAAAGCCTTTTTTCAAGCCAGTTCTTCCTTATGCTAATGTTCGGCCTCCTCTATTGCTAAAGAAATATAAACCATGGAAAGCAGAGTAAAAATAAATGCCTGAATTAAAGAGACAAAAATTCCCAAAAACATTGCTAAAGGAGGAAGAAAAATAACTAGGAAAGAAGGGGTTAAAAGAGTCAGGGATAGAAGAGTATGGTCCGCCATTATATTGCCAAAAAGACGCATGGAAAGCGAAAGAACTCGAGCTAAATGACTGATGACTTCGATGATGAAGAATAATGGCGATAACCACCATACGGGCCCCATAAAGTGCTTGATATATTTTAAGCCATGGGTTTTAACTCCATAATAATGGGTAGCAAAGAATACAACTAAGGCACAGGCGACCGTGGTATTAAGATTATCAGTGGGGGGCAGAAAACCAGGCACTAATCCCAAGAGGTTAGAAAAAAGGATAAAAAATGCCAAAGTGCCAATAAGGGGCAGAAACTCCCGGCCCCGCGGCCCAATGATATCATCTAAAAATTTTATAACCCCTTCCGTAAAAATTTCGAAAATATTGCGGATATTTAATTTTTCGGGAGGAATCAGTTCCTCTGCCTTAAAAAGAGCGATACGGCGAAAGGCGAAATATGAAAGAAAGGAAAGGAGGACTAAGATAAATAAAGCTCCACTCACTTGATGAGGAAGATCTCCAATCAAGGGTAAGTAGCTAAGCCAAGTAAAAGGGGCGTGTTCTCCCATTATAGTTTCTTTAGCCTATTCTGCTCTAATAAATTAGGCGGCCAAGCAGTTATTAAAATAGCGGGGATTAAAGCTGAAAGGCCAATTAAAAAAGCCAAGAAATTAATATCCCCGCGGCGCAAAATAAAAAAAATTATCGCAGCTAAACAAAAAAACTTTGGGGGATATTGGAATCCGTATATTTTTTTGTTTTCGATAAAAACTTTAGCCGTTATCCACCATAGCCAGTGGAAATTTAGGATACCTAATAAGCCGCCCCAAAGTACTCCCCAAAATACGGGCCAGCTTTGGAAAAAGAGGCTTACCAGCAGCAGGAGACCTAAAATTATTGCGGCCCTTTTCTCAATTGGGTTGAATTCGAACAATTTGGATCTCTCTCGGGGAATTAAGTTTTTCATTTTCCGAAATTTATTATTATTCTCTATTTTTGTCAATTCTTTTCATTAAGGTAAAGAGAGAGCGGAAAGCAGCAGCTATTCCGCAAAAAAGAAAAAAGAGTGTTAGCCAGGGGCTTGTCTTAAAATATAAATCTAAAAAAATTCCTATTGTTATTCCAATGGCTATGGCTAAACCCATTTCTATGCCCAAGGCACTAAACCTGGCAATTTTTTTATAAAGATTTTTCTTGTCTTGATCCATAGCCATAATTAATAGGTTTTATTTTAGCCGCTCACTTTGCCGTTTACCTCCCTGACCAATTTGCTAATGAATGAATACTCATTCAAGCCATAAATTGTTACCATAATCTTTAAAAAATTGTCAAGAAGTTTTTACATTGACCGTCTAATTGTCTTAATTTTTTTCACGAGTAGGAAAAAGGCGGTAGTAAACTTGCCTTGGAAAAAAATTTTAAATAATACCCACTAATTTGAAATAGAGACTTATCTTTCCCACCCGTTCCCATGGAAGAACCAGTGCCTAATTTTAATGAGCCTCTCCCCTCTCCCGCCTGAATTAGGCAATAATTTCAAAGCTGATCGGCGTTCAGGTTCTTACACCGCCAATTATAAAAGATTTTCTCCATGTTTTAGCGAGTTTCCAATATTATTCAAACTCTAAGGCGGTGGTAGCCGCTTTTAGAGTTTGGGCAATATCCTTTTCGGTATGAGCAAAAGACACAAAACAAGCTTCAAATTGGGAAGGCGGAAACCAGACGCCTCCTTTGAGCATTTTTTGGAAGAAGAGGGCATATTTCTTAGGGTCTGCCTTTTTGGCCGAATCATAATCAAAAACTTCCCCCTCAGTAAAGAAAAGGGTGAACATGGAGCTAAATTTATTTATCCGAATAGGTATTCCCTTTCGATTGGCAATCTCCGCTAATCCTTGGCACAGGTCCTCAGTTAATTTATTAATTTTCTTGTAAATTTTCTTATTCTGGAGAATTTTTAGGGTAGCTAATCCGCAGGTCATGGCTATGGGATTACCGGAAAGTGTCCCGGCTTGGTAAACTGGGCCAAGAGGAGCAACTTTTTCCATTATTTCTCGCCTACCCCCATAAGCCCCCACGGGCATTCCCCCTCCTATTATTTTTCCCAAGCAGGTAAGATCGGGTTTAACACCGAATAGTTGCTGGACTCCTCCAAAAGAAGCCCGAAAACCAGAGATTACCTCGTCAAAGATTAAAAGAGCTCCATGCTCATGGCAGAGGTTTGCTAACCCCGGCAAGAAGCCTTCTCGGGGAAGAACCACCCCCATATTGCCGGCCACAGGTTCCACAATAACCGCCGCTATTTGGGCTGGGTTTTGGGCAAACAGTTGGCGCACGGCTTCGAGATCGTTATAAGGAGCAACCAATGTAGTTTCGGCAATTGCTTTAGGGATGCCCGCACTATCAGGGATACCAAAGGTAATAGTTCCGGAGCCGGCTTTGACCAAAAAACTGTCGCCATGTCCATGATAACAACCTGCAAACTTAATTATTTTATCTCGCCCCGTAAACCCTCTGGCTAAACGAATAGCGCTCATCGTTGCTTCAGTTCCTGAACTTACTAAACGCATCATCTCCATAGAAGGTATGGCCTTGGAAATTAATTGGGCCAAACGCACTTCCAGTTCTGTAGCCGCCCCATAGCTCCAGCCCTTGGCCAAGGCTTTAGTCATCGCCTGACGTACCTGCGGGTGAGCATGACCTAAGATCATTGGCCCCCAAGAACAAACGTAATCAATATAAACCTGGCCATCGGCATCATAAATTTTCGATCCTCGAGCTTGGGACACAAAGAATGGTTCAAGCCCTACCGCCTTAAAAGCCCGGACAGGGCTATTAACTCCACCCGGAATTACTTTCTGAGCATTGGCAAAAATTTTTTTTGATTTGGAAACTTTCATAACCTCCTCCTAATTCATCGGACTGGAATTTAACCTTCAGGAATATAATGCATACTTGATTTTTTGAACTCTCTGGCAGAAGGAAGCACGCGGTATTCTTTTACCCCTATTTCTTGCGAGATCTTTTCGGCCAAGATATAGCAGTCTTTAATGGTGGGGCCATGGATCATCGTGTAAAGATTGTAAGGCCAATCGGGAAAAGTTGGTCGCAGATAACAATGGCTCACCGCCGGGAAATCGCTTATTAATTGACTAAACCGGGTTATCAGCTCTGCGGGCACTCTCCATACTACCAGGGCATTTCCCAAATAGCCTGCTTTTTGGTGGCGCAAAATGGCTCCAAAACGCCTAATAATCCCCATTTTTTTAAGAAAGCGAATACGTTGGATAACCTTTTTTTCCGGCCAGCCAATTTTCTGCGCTAAAACAGCAAAGGGAGTTAGCGAAAGGGGGAGATCACCTTGAATTTGCTGAATCAATTTTTGATCACCAGGCTGAGGGAGATGACGGGTAGATAAACTATTTTTGCGGCGTACTTGTTTTAAAGTCACAAATTTCCCAGGCCAATTATTTTTCAAATTTTATAACATAAATTTGGAAAAGGCGTCAACTTGAAAGACGGCTAAAACCCTCACTGGAGGGTGAGTTTTTTAAAACAGCGAGGCTGGGTCCTAAAGTCATCGCGAGGGAGCGCAGCGACCGTGGCGATCTCATAACGTATGGAAAATACGGACGCAGATGAACGCAGATGAAAAAAGCAGAGAGCACGGAGCAGGGATCAAGGAGTGAAATTATTTATCGTCAGGCGCAAGGCGGGAGAGCGGAAAGGGAAAAAGCAAAGCGCCTAGGGCAAAGCGCTAAGCGCGGAGCGAAAATCAAAAAGAAGTGCTGCCGCAGGGAAGTGATTCAGTGGCGAATTTACGCAGAAAATAAGGTAAGTCAAAAATTTTTGAATTATAAAAATCTTTGGGCTACATACTTGCCAATTCTTTAAATTTTATTAGGAAAAAGAGAAACTCTCCCAGAGCGCGCAGAGCACACAGAGAAAGAACTGTAAAATATTTTTAGAAAATTATTTACCCTGGATGGCTGTGTCTAGTTGATTGTTGATTAAGGATAAAACATAGGGCAAGCCATAAAGGCTTGCCCTACAAAATTTTTAAGCCGCCTGCCCTTTGCGGAAAATCGGTTATGGGCTTTGAGCAGCTTCTTCTCCCGCCGATGCTTCTTCATTCGTGCCCGCCTCTGGCCATACTTCTCCCACTTTTCAGTGAGGGATTATAGACGGTTCCATTTTCCTGACCGTTGATCACTTTTTAAATTTCAGCTTAATTCAGGCGGGAGGGGGAGAG
>JBNAWB010000036.1:0-21707 GCA_049699975.1 Thermodesulfobacteriota bacterium | reverse complement strand
AGGTGAGGGGTTAAGAACAGCAGATGTCATTTATTTAATGCTCTCATTAATAATAGCGGGAAGAGGCGTAGGGAGGAGGATAATAAAGAACAATAAGATGATTAAAATCTCTGTTCCTTCTAAATTATGGTATGAAAATCAGGAAAGAGAATTATTATTCCCCGACCATTGGCAGGTTGAAAACCTTAACCCGCCGGGATTTGCCAAACCAGCTCTTCCCACTTCTTCGATAAGAGAAAAGATTATCCATCCCTTGGCCGGTCCTTCTCTCGCCGAGCTAGCCAAAAATAAAAATCAGGCTATCATTGTCTTCGATGACATGACGCGTCCTACTCCCGTGAAGGAGATTGCCCCCCATATCCTGGAAATCCTACATGAATCCGGAATGAAAAGGGAGCAGATCCGTTTTCTTTGGGCTTTGGGAGCTCATGGGGCTCAGGACATGATCAGTGCGCGCAAGAAATTAGGAGCAGAGATTGTAGAAAATTATCCTGTCTATAATCATGATCCCTTCCAGAATACGGTGCGGGTGGGACGAACACCTACAGGAGTTGAACTTTGGTTTAATCGGGAACTCCTAAGTTGCGATTTAAAAATAGGTATCGGCTGTATTACACCTCATGTCCACGTGGGTTTTGGTGGGGGAGCCAAAATTATTCTCCCTGGTGTAGCAGGTCTGGAAACTATCAATCAATTTCATAACCAGCTCTATCGAGACCCTCAACGCACGGGTTTAGGCAATTTTGAAAATAATATCATGCGCGCTGAATGCGATGCGGCTGGCGAGGCGGTTAAGTTGAATTTCAAGGTGGACTGCTTAATCAACCGTCGCGGCCAAATTACCGACATTTATGCCGGCCCTTTTCGCTCCACCCATCAAATCGGCGCCGAAGAAGCTAAAAAGCACTATGGAATAAAAAATAGTGGCGGTTATGACCTAATCATCGCTAATGCTTACGGCAAAGCCAATGAAGCCGCCATCGCCCTTGTTTTAGCGCTCATGTTATTAAAACCAAAAGAAGGAGTGGCAGTTTTAATTGTTGATGCTCCAGAAGGACAGGTGCCCCATTATGTAATGCGGGCTTGGGGGAATGAATATGGCGGAAGACATTTCTCCCCTAAACCTAAGGGTTTGCGGCGGCAAATTTTGAAAAAATTAATTGTCCTGACGCCCTTTCCGGATCGGACTTTTTTAGATTTAATTTGTCACCCAGACGATGCTTTAATCGTTAAATCCTGGGCAGAAGCTTTGGCTATCTTAGAAAAAGATTTCCCAGAGCAGGCCAAAGTAGGCGTAGTCCAAGACGGCACGATGATGTATTTAAAAAAAGGGGAATATTAGATTCATAAATATATTAAGGAGGTAGAATGCAAGATAACGTCTTGTTAATTCATCCTCGGGATAACGTTTTTGTCGCTCTTCGAGATTTGAAAAAAGGAGAATCCGTTATCTTGAACGGGATGGAAAATTTTTTAGTTTTGGAGGATATACCAGCAAGTCATAAAATTGCTCGCCAAGACATTCCGGCAGGAGAAGAGATCGTTAAATATGGAGAAGTTGTGGCCGTAAGCAAGAAAGAGATTAAAAAAGGGGAATGGGTTCATACCCATAATTTGGAAAGCCAGAGGTGGAAAAAATGAAGGAGATTACGGGCTATCCCCGTGCAGATGGCAAATACGGTATCCGGAACCAGGTCTTAGTCCTACCCACTGTTTCTTGTGTGAACGGAGTAATCAACCATATTTCCCGCGAAGTTCCGGAAGCCACTTGTATCACCCATGCCCATGGCTGCGGAAGAGGCGGTCCCCGGGATACGCAAATCCTTTTTCGGATTCTGGCCGGCATGGTCCACCATCCGAATGTGGGGGCAGTTGTGCTCATCGGATTAGGTTGTGAAAGGTCTAATACCAAAGCTCTGCTTCCTTTCTTAGAGAAAGCGCAAAAGCCCATAGAAATTTTTAATGTGCAAGAATGCGGCTCTATGCAAACCGTAAAAAAAGGGATTGGTGCTGCCCGCGCCCTGAGCGCAGAAATTAGTAAACAAAAACGCGTACCAATTTCTTGGGATAAACTTTTAGTAGCCATGGAATGTGGTGGTTCTGATGCTATGTCGGGGGTTACGGCTAATGTGGCTTTAGGCGCTGTCTCTGACTGGCTGGTAGAAAAAGGGGCTTCGGTTATTTTCGGGGAAAATACAGAAATGATTGGTACGGCCCATGTTTTGGCCAAAAGAGCAAAGAACGATGAAGTAGCCAAAAGAATTATCGCCATGATCGAGCAGGCTGAACAGAGGACCAAAGAAATCATGGGTCCTTTAGCCAGTTGGGTAATCTCTCCCGGGAACATGGATGGAGGTATGAGTACCATTGCGGAAAAGTCCATGGGCTGCATTTTTAAAGGCGGATCTACGACTATTAATCAAGTAGTCGATTACGGAGAATGGCCGACCGAAAAAGGGCTGATCATTCAAGATGGACCTGGTTATGACGGTGATTCCATGGCAGGCCTAGCCGCCAGTGGGGCCCAATTGATGTTCTTTTCTACAGGCCGCGGCACCCCGGCTGGATTTCCAGCTGTGCCGGTAATAAAAGTGGCTAGTAACTCCCAAGTCTATAAACGGATGATCGATGATATAGATATCAATGCTGGCTGTTTGATCGAAGGAAAGACCCTCTCTGAACTAAGGTCCGAAATGATTGCTTATATGATCAAAGTTATCAATGGCGAAAAAACTAAAGCAGAAACAAACGGCATGGAGGTTTTTACTTTCATGACCGTCCATCCACCATTTTAAAATTTAGCCTCTCTAAATATGCCAAATGGGGAACCAAATAGGTTCCCCCGCGAAAAAATTTCCTCAGGGATGGAAAGTGAGGTAAACTTTTTTCTCTCCTTCTGCTCCGCTTTCAATTATCTCGGCTTTTAAGGGTGTGCCCACTTTAATTTCCTCTGGCTTTAGGGCATTAATTCCCGTGAGGCGGGCTACTATTTTGACTCCTTCATTTAATTCTACTACCCCAACGACATAAGGGTTATTTTTCCCATACCCTTCTTTAGCCATGAAAGGAGGAGCCACGACAATATCTGTGAAAGCGGCCAATTTCCCTTCTCCTTTAAATTGAATCCACTCCATCTGTGTGCCATAACAGGAGACGCATATGGGCCGGGGAGGCAAAGCCTTTGCTCCACATTTTTTACAAAGAGACCCCATAATCTTCCCTTCTCTCAGGAACTGTTCATATGAAAAATCATTGAAAGGACGCTCTACCATAGCCTTACCTCCTCTCCAAAATAACAAAGGTGCAGGTGCCGCCCGTACCTCCTAAGTTGTGGGCTCCGCCAACGCGCAGATTGGGGTTCGGTATCTGGCGCGCGCCAGCCTGGCCTCTAAGCTGCAGCCATACTTCGTAAAGCTGGGCTACGCCAGTAGCACCGACGGGATGACCTTTAGCCTTTAATCCTCCCGAAGTATTAATTGGCTTGGGGCCATCGAGTCTGCTAAACCCTTCGGCAACGGCTTTATAAGCTTCTCCTGGTCTGCAAAAACCCAGATCTTCCATGTGAATGATCTCGGCAATGGAAAAACAGTCATGAACCTCTGAAAATTGCACATCCGCTGGAGTTAATCCTGACATTTCATAAGCTTCTTTGGCTGCTTGCCGGGTAGCCTCAAAAGAAGTCAAATCTTTAGTCGCGTGTAGACTATAACCGCTTCCCTGACCTATGCCGGCCACATAAATGGGATTATCCGTAAAGTTCTTGGCTATTTCTTCGGCCACGAGGAGCAGGCAGGAAGCTCCATCGCTAATCGGGCAGCAGTCAAAAAGATGCATAGGCCAAGCTATTGGAGGATTAACCGAAACATCCCGTAAAAAATCTTTCTCATCCTTCCAGGTGGGTATAGGCTCACCCTTTTGCCGGCAGCGTTCGATGCGGGCGTTCATGAAGTCGCGGACGGTCATAGGAAACTGCGCTTTTGGATTCAAAGGAGCATTATTATGACTCTTAATAGTCACATTAAAAAGGTCCTCCCGCTTTGCCCCATATTTAGCAAAATAGGCGGTCGCGATAGTCCCGAAAACCCCTGGAAAGGTAAACCCTGTAGCCACTTCATAAGGGCTCCCTGCGGTTCCCAACCCTTCCGTAACTTCTTCGGTTGTCCGCTTGGACATTTGCTCGATGCCTCCTACGAGCACGATGTCATAAAAGCCGGAAGCAATAGCAAAAACCCCCTCGCGAAAAGCCAGGGCACTGGAAGCGCAGGCTCCTTCAGTTCTGGTGACCGGCTTGGGTACGTGACCTACCAAATCAGCGATAATCGGACCCCAGTGGGCCTGTTTGACAAAGAAGTCATTACTGAAGTTACCAATATAGATTGCTTCAATATCCCGCGGATCAATTCCTTTATCCACGGACTGAAGCATCTCTAAATAAGCTTCGGCAAAAAAGTCTTTACAATTTCTATCTTTAAAAAGGCCGAGTTTGGACAATCCTCCTCCCACGACGGCCACTCCGCGGGAGAGTTTTTTCTTTTTGGCCATATATTCCTCCTTGATTACCGATTATTAATAGAAGCAATAAATATTTTTTAGAAAAGCTATCATGGCGAGCCCGTGGGGCGTGGCCATCTCGCTTGGATAATGCTTCATTGCGGCCTTCATGCCATGGCTCGTAACTTTGGGCGCGAAATATAACCTGTTAGCCTTAGTGAATTCATCCCCATGCTTTTAAATTCTCTTTTACTTCCTAAAGAATTTTATCAACCGTTCTTGAACTTCATAAAGGGTAGACCAGTTCTTGGCAAAACACAAACGCACTTTATCCTTTCCATCTTCGGGCAGGTGATAAAAACTTGAGCCAGGCACGGTAGCTATACCTGCCTTCTCGACCAAAGCCATAGCAAAATCTTCATCATCATTATAACCAAGATGGTCAATCTGAATCATCATATAATACGCGCCAGCCGGGCGCAAGACAGGAATAGATAATTCCGCAAATAACTTTAAAAGAAAATCCCTCCTTTCTTGGTAATATTTTTTGAGCTCATCATAATAAGAATTGGGGAGATTTAGGGCAATTACGGCGGCTATTTGAAAGGGAGTGGGCGCAGCGACGACTAAATAATCATGCACTTTGCGGATAGCCTCCATGATATTATGATGAGCTACCACATAACCCACTCGCCATCCGGTAGCGCTGTAAGTCTTAGAACAGCCACTTACCGTTACTGTCCTCTCCCACATTCCCGGCAATTTGGCTATGGGAATATGTTCTAAACCGTCATAAATGATATGCTCGTATATTTCATCGGTAATAACTAAGACCTCTCTTTCTTGACAATAGCGGGCAATTACTTCCAATTCATCTTGAGAAAAGACTTTGCCCGAGGGATTGCCCGGAGAATTTAGGATGATAGCTTTCGGGTTTTGCGCAAAAGCTCTCTCTAATTCCTCCATGTCTATTGCCCATGCTGGAGGCCGCAAGTGCACAAACAGGGGGGTTGCTCCGCAGAGCGCTAACCCGGGTAAGTAATTTTCATAAAAAGGCTCAAAAATGATCACTTTTTCGCCCGGATTCACCAAGCCTAACAAGGAAGCTATCAAGCCCTCGCTACTCCCACAAGTGATAGTTACTTCCCTTTCTGGATCAGCATTGATCCCATTAAATTTCTGCACCTTCTGCGCCACCGCCTCCCGTAAAGCTTTCTGCCCCCAGGTTATGGAGTATTGGTTGTTCCCATTCTGAATAGCGTGCAAAGCTTCTTGAATTACTTCTGGGGGAGGCTCTTTTTCGGGAAATCCTTGGGCCAAATTAATTCCTCCGTACTGCTGGCACACGCGCGTCATTTTGCGGATGACCGACTCTTGAAAAGAAACTGTTCGCTGAGCATAATTATCACGCATTTTTTATTCTCTCTTAAAATTATCTAAACCAATTTAGGCAAGCTGCTCAATTTTATGACCTTCCTTGCTTAATATTTTTAACGCCTTCGCTAGCTGTTCCTCCCGCACTAAGAAATAATCTGTTTCATAGGTAGAGACAGCCAAAATACTTATACCATTTTTAGCCAGCGGCTGCGTAATAGAATTTAAAATGCCCACGGCGGAAAAATCTAAAGGGCCTTCAATCTTTAAACACCGCCAATTACCATTCTTAGCCACTCCTTCTGGAACAGAATTTTGTAAACAAATAATCGAAAGTTCGTCGCTGGTTTTAGTAATTGAAGAAAAAGGATTATTCAAAGCCCACTCAGGTATGGGTTGCTCCTGATTTAAACGACAAATAGCAAAGACCTCGGGCATCACCATGATTTTCATTTTTAGGGCGCGAATGTCTCCTTTCTTCGAATAATATTAAACGAAGATTTATAAAAAAATCTATAAAAAAATTGGTAATCCCTTACCCACCTCTCCGCTCCATAGAAGCACCACTGCCTCATGATTTTGAATTACTGCCCTCTCGCCCAAACCAGTTCATTAAATAATTACGACTCAACCTCGATTGGGAGAGGGGAAAAAGTTAGATAACCATCCCTATTAATTGTGTCAAGAAAATGTCCTTGACAAATTTTTTAAAATAATTAAATTATCAGGCTATAATTTCCCTTCTATGGTCAGTCATCCTAAAAATTAATTAGGCGCTCTTAAGTGAAATCTAAAAAGAAAGAAGGTGAAAGGTTAAACCAGTGGGCTGGTGGCTAAAGGGTAACATAACTTTACCCCTTAACTATTAAAGAAAGGAGGAAGAATTTATGGGCGCAGAAGGCATTACCCGCAGAAAGTTTATTGAAGATGTGGCTAAGTACTGTGGGGCAGGAGTCGCTGCTTTAGGGATCTTGGGGCCGAAATTAGTTCACGGGGTGGATGATTTGGATACACCTGCCCATGAAGGCGTCTGGAGAATGCGCGATACCCAGTTAAAACAATACGGCGAATTTATTAAAAATGCTCCCTTACCCAAGGATTACTTCGAAAAAAAACCAGAAAACCTAATTGATGGTGGCCGGCCCGTAAACTGGTCTCACCTTCATCCAAATTGGTATGCTGAAGGGAAAAAATCTTTGGTCGGTATAATAATGGCTACTCCCTTGGATAAAGATCTAAAAGGGGATATTAAAAAAGTAATAAAGCTCATCGGTGGTTTTGAAAAATCTTTGAAAAAGACAGATAAAATTTTGATCAAACCTAATATGAACACAGGTGACCCTTGGCCTCAAGGAGGGACTGACCCCGAATTTTTAAGAGCTCTTATCATGGTCCTTAAAGATGAAGGATATACCAACTTGACCGTCGCTGATACTTGTGGGCCATGGGGACCAACAGAGCGAGTGATTAAGAAAGTTGGCTATGACGTGGTTTGCCGAGAAACTAATACGCCGCTAAAAACTTGGGAAAAAGAACAATGGATGAATATCCGCAACGAGAAAGCTGAATTTTTGGGTAAGCTAGGTGGGGGAGATGGGACAGTTGCTTATCCTGCTGACCTAAGAAATTACGATAAAGTTATCTATACTCCCGTGATGAAAACCCATTTCTTGGGCGGTATCACTATGAGTTTGAAACTCTCGGTGGGTATTCTGCATCGCGCTGATCGTGGCGCTTTCCTGCATGGATTTAACCACATCTTCGTGGCCGAACAGTCTGCGGAAATTAATCTTCCTTTCCGACCTGATTTAATTATTATGGATGGGAGAAGATCACTGATCAGTGGCGGCCCTTCTCATGGCGAACAAGTAAAGCCGGGGATGATTCTGGCTTCCGGAGATCAGGTAGCTAACGATGTGACGGGGATTAGAATCCTCCAGGAGTGGTACCCCAATATGGCCCAGAATAAGATAGGCATGTATGCTTGGTACCAAAAGCAGATTCTCCAGGCTGTAAAATTGGGTATTGGCTACGCCCGCAAAGAAGAAGATATTAAACTCGTCCTTGCTTAAGTCATTCCAACAAATAAATTTTCCCTTTCCCGCCTCCGGAGGCGGGAAAGGTTTTGCTGCTGATCAATGGAGGAATAGAGTTAGGAGGAATAAATTAAATGAGAAAAGTGTTGATCTTTTTTTTGTTCTTTATTTTTCTGAATCCTCTAAATTTGATCGCTAAGCCCTCAGTTATTAAGATTGTTGACTTCCGCGTGCATGCCTTATATCGAGCAACCAAACTTACCTGGAAAATAAAAGGTGACCTTAAAAATCCTGTACCCCTCCAGATTATGCGGGCTGATACTTTTGCCGAAGGCCCATACAAAGAAGTGGAAGTTATCACTTTAATTCCAGGGAAAAACAGTTATGAATATATAGATAAAAGCTTAGGAACCGAGGCAACTTATCATTACAAATTGGTGCTTAAAGAAACTGGGGAATCTTTCGGTCCCCTATCTACCAGACCTTATTTCTCACCTCCAGCTACTTAGTTCTTCTCTCCGTTTCTAATTAGCTCACGTTAAAGAGGAAAGAATGGAAGTCCAAAGCAAAAAAGATTTATCTTTTAAAATCGAAACATCCGATCCCGCCGATGCTGAAAGAAGAACTGTCTTGAAGGGCCTTACTTTAGGTACTTTTGGGTTGGCCAGCTTATTCGCCATAGGGAACCTCTTAGAAGTTCTTACTTTCCCCAATGGGCAAAAAGTTGCTTTGGCTAAAGCAGTTATTATGGCTGATAAATCCCTCTGTGCCGGTTGCCGGATTTGCGAAATGATTTGCGCCAATTTTAATAGCCCAGGCCGCAGTTCCTCTGCCTTAGCCCGGCTCACGATTACGAAAAATTATTTAAAGGGCGATTATGAACCTAAAATTTGCTTCCAATGCGCTGATCCGCCTTGCCTGCGAGCCTGCCCAGTGACAGCTCTTCAGCTTGAAATTAAGCAAGGTACTTATGCGCGCATTATTGACGAAAGAGTTTGTATCGGCTGCCAAAGATGTGTGCAAGCCTGCGCCAATCATTTTCGCCCGGCGCGACTAAAGTTCGACCCCCACAGGTATAGAACTATTAAATGTCATCTTTGTTGGGGAAATCCGCAGTGTGTTAAATTTTGTCCTTTAGGAGTCCTCCGCTTAGTCAAGTCTGAACATGGCTTGATCACAGGCTACCCCGCTATGAAAGATGACTAAGATGAAAAAGCCAGGCGGTTGGGTTGGCAAAATTTTAAGAGTTGATTTAACCTCGAGCAGGATTACCAGCCAATCAACTTTTGATTATGCGCCCAAATTTTTAGGCGGGCGCGGTTTGGGAGCCAAAATTTGCTGGGACGAAGTTCCGCCCGAAGTAAAGGCTTTTGATCCTCAGAATAAAATCATTTTGGCCACTGGTCCTTTGCAAGGAACTCTAGCCCCTACTTCAGGTCGATTCATGGTGTTAGGCAAAGCTCCCCAAACTGGACCGCTAGAATCTTTCACCCGTTCCGGTATTGGCGGACATTTTGCTCCTGAATTAAAATGGGCTGGATTCGATGCGCTGGTCATAGAAGGAAAAGCACCCCGCCCCGTATACCTCTGGATAAATGACCAAAAAGTAGAAATTTTAGATGCCACTCGCCTCTGGGGGTTGAATACTTACCAGACTCAAGAAATGCTTTGGAAAATACATGGCTCTAAGACCAGAATATTAGTTATAGGCAAAGCTGGAGAAAATAGAAGCCGCATTGCTTGTATTCTTACAGACACAGGTGATGCTTCTGGCCAGGGTGGTTTTGGCGGCGTAATGGGGGCGAAAAACCTTAAGGCTATCGCCGTTCAAGGCAGCGGTTATGTACCTGTGGCTCGTCCTCAAGACTTAGCTAAGACTACGCAACATATTTACCAACTCTTTACCCGTCGCCCAGCTCATAGCGATCCTTACCAGCCTGAAGAAAAAGGATTTAAATATAATATCTGGGGCGGAGGTTACGGACGGGGTAGTTTATCCCTTCTTCCCGGTGAACTGCTCGACCTTTGTCGGGATCCTTCCTCAGGTTATTCGCAAACTCCGGACAGTTGTTTTGCTTGTCCCGTTGCCTGTCGCTCGCGGGTAAAAGGGCCCGATATAATTCCTGGAGTAGCTTTTTGTGCCCAATCTTACATGTATTTAGAATCCATGGTTCATGAACCCGAAAAAGGATATAGTAAAGTAACTTGGCAGGCGGCCAAGCTGGCTGACCTGTTAGGGATAAATGCTTACGAAATTATGGCCATCGTTCCTTGGCTGGCCGATTGTTATCGGGAAAAATTAATTACCGAAGAAGAAACAGGTTTACCTCTTAAAGAAATTGGTTCCTGGAAGTTTATTTTTAAACTTTTACATATGATTGCTCATCGAGAAGGGTTTGGCGATCTCTTAGCTGAAGGGGGTCAACGAGCAGCAGCTAAGCTGGGAGGAAAGGCCGAAAAGCTAGCCCAGATGTATTATCCGCGATCGGGAAATTTTGGAGGATATAGAGAACATTGGGTTTACCTGGGAGGTTTCCCTACTGGCTATGCTGTGCCGGCTTTAGCCCTGATGTGGGCATTAGATAATCGGGATGCCCTTGTCTCCCATAGTTATATCGCTATGCTCTGGGGAGCTGCTTTTACCATTGGCCAAGACGCCCTCACTGCGGATCCAGCGCAAATTTTTCCCCTGCTTAAAGCCGCCATGAAAGAAGCTTATGGCTCCGCTGAAGCTGCCGAATTCTTTCGCCCTGATGGGAAAAGCCTAAACTGGGCATGGGCGGCGCGGGTGGTGAAACGTTATCATGAGCATTCCATACTAAAAGAT
Organism: Thermodesulfobacteriota bacterium; assembly: GCA_049699975.1. Taxonomy (GTDB): domain Bacteria; phylum Desulfobacterota; class SM23-61; order SM23-61; family SM23-61; genus CAZAGD01. Next base: position 10,979 of record JBNAWB010000036.1, on the reverse strand, counting down.
TGTTATATTCTTTGCGATATTCTTTTCCCCTATCTTTTTAATGCTAATACTCCTGACCATGTGGGCGATGTATCTTTGGAGTCCCGTCTTTATTCGGCCGTTACCGGTTTAGAGATGGATGTGGCGGAGTCGTATAACATAGGAAATATGCTCTGCACCTTAGAAAGAGCGTTGGCCGCCCGCGATGGCCGCACTCGCCAAGATGATCTTCTGCACGATTTATATTTTGAAAAAGAAGATGCCGGAGGACGGAAATATAACCGCGCAGACTTGGAGAAGGCTAAAACCGAATATTACCAACTCATGGGTTGGGACTTGATTAAAGGTATTCCTACGCAAGCTACCCTCCAGCGCTGGGGGCTTCCAGAAGTAGCTGCCGGATTGCACAAATATGGCCGACTATAATTTTTATCGCCTTGATGAATCTTTTTTTTATTTTTTTATTTTGGTGGCTTTATTATCTTGCGGAATCCATGCTGGCCGCCGAGCCTTCCGCCAGCCCAAACCAAGTGAACCACTTGCCGAGCCACTTATTGGTGCCGAAGAATTCCTTCTACGACATAACCTTTTGCAAAGAATTTTCCATTGGGCTAATGCTGCCGCCATTATTATTTTATTTGTCTCGGGGTGGATGATCTATCAGCCTGCCGATTTATTTTCTTCTTCTCCTCCTCCGGCTTATTGGTTTCGGTGGCATCAATGGGGAACGGCTATTTTGTTAGTCAGCTTGACCTTCCATTTTATCTATGAAAGTTTTATCGTCCGCGCCTCCAACCCTATGGCCATTAATCAAAAAGAAGTGCGGCGCATGATGCAGATGGTTAAAAATTTTTTGGGCTTTTCACAATTTTACCCCCGCAGTGGCAAGTATCATCCGGCCCAGATTTTTTTTCATTGGGTTGTAGCTGGTAATATCTTCCTTCTTATTTTGACAGGAATGGTGCTCTGGAAACCAATGCGCGAGCTTCTTCCCCTTGCTCTTCTGGGCTTGGGCTGGAAATTCATTTTTTACAGTCGCATCCTGCACATTTTCTTTTCCGCTTCTTTGCTCAGTTTCTTGATCGGGCATATTTATTTTGCCTTATTTATCAAAAAAAATTGGCCCGAAGCCAAGTCTATTATTACCGGCCAGATTAGACTCCGGGATTATCTTGAAGGGCACAGTCTTTAATAATGCACGGCCCCAACGGTCAGCCCGCCGCAGATGAAGATGGCTTGGCCGGTGATGAAAGAGGCCTCATCCGAAGCCAGGAAAGAAATTAAATTAGCCACGTCCTTAGGTTCACCCATTCTCTGTAAAGGGATGCTTCTGATAATGGCTTGAGTGCGGGGACTAGCGGGAGGGTTACTGGCTGTGAATAATTCTGTGGCAATAGGGCCAGGACCTACATAATTGACATTTATATTATAAGGTGCTAACTCTAAAGCCCACGTGCGCGTTAAGCCGATAAGACCGGCCTTCGTGGCACTATAAACTGTCCTTTCTTCCTTGCCTAAGCTGGCGCGCGAACCTATATTAATGATTTTCCCATAACGATTTTTTTTCATCACGGGCAAAACAGCTCGGGTGCAAAAGAAAGTACCTTTAAAATTTACGCTGATTACCATGTCCCAATCTTCATCCTGGACCCTATCTAATGGGGCGGGGCAAACAACTCCGGCATTATTAACCAAGATATCTACCTTCCCCCATTCAGCATTTATGGTAGCAAAAGCACTCTCCACTTGGGCGCGTAAACTAATATCCACCGGCAGGCCCAGGGCTTTTCCTCCTTGGGCCTTTATTTCTTGAACCGTCTTCTCTAACTCTGGCCGAAGAATATCAAATATGGCTACGGCGGCTCCTTCTTGCACCATCTTCAAAGCCGTGGCCTTGCCAATTCCTCTGGCCCCACCTGTAATTACCGCCACGCGGTTAGTCAACCTTCCTTCCTTCACGATCCCCTCCTTATAGTTTTATTTGCTTCCTATTTTCCGCAATTTGGGGTCAAGCAAGTCCCGCAGCCCATCGCCCAGAAGATTAAAACCTAACACCGCCAGAGCAATAGCCAAACCAGGAAAAATAGCTAACCAAGGATAAATTTCCATGAAGGTCTGCGCTTCGCTGAGCATTCTTCCCCAGCTCGCTTGCGGTGGTTGGGTACCTAAACCCAAGTAACTTAAGGCCGCCTCAGCTAAGATGGCAATGGCTATCTGGACTGTCGTCTGGACGATCAAAGGGGAAAGAATATTGGGCAAAATCGTGTGCCAAATAATGGCTAAATTACTCTGCCCCACAGCTCGCGCGGAGGTAACGAAATCTCTTTCCCAGACCGAGAGAGAAACTCCTCTTGTTAAACGAGCAAAAATAGGGATGTTAAAAAGGCCTATGGCGATCATGCTATTTACAATTCCGGGCCCAAACATGGAAGTGAACAGGATCGCGCTCAAAACTGCGGGAAAGCCATAAAGGGCATCTACCAGGCGCATAATCCCTTCATCTTTCCATCCCTTCCAATAGGCGGCTAAAGAACCTAATAAGACTCCCAAAGTCAGGCCAATACCCACGGCTATGGCACCGACAATTAAAGAATTCCACGCTCCTTCCATCAAGCGACTCAAAATATCTCGCCCATATTGATCTGTGCCTAAAAGATGAATTCCACCTGGGGGTTGAAAGCGCCGGGCCAGATCCATGCGGTTAGGGTCATGGGGAGTATAAATTAAACTGAGAGCACCGACAGCGATGATGATGAAGACGATTGTTCCGCCCAAAAACAAATTTAAATTAACCTTCCCGAAACGCAAGGCTAACTAATCTCCTTTTGTCGCAAACGAATTCGCGGGTCCACCAAACCATAAACTATATCTACCAGGAAATTTATAAGGACGATGCCGAAAGCGATCAAAATCCCTACTCCCTGCACTACCGGCAGATCTCGCTGGTTTATGGCCAAAAATATTAATCTTCCTAAACCGGGCAGGTGAAAAACATTTTCGATGACTATGGCTCCCGCCAAAAGTTCACCCATCTGTAAACCAGCAAGCGTGATCACGGGGATGAGGGCATTTCTTAAAGCATGTTTATAGATGACTATATTTTCGGAAAGCCCTTTAGAACGGGCTGTACGAATATAATCCTCGCCCAAAGCCTCTAAGAGGCAAGAGCGCGTCATCCTCGCTAAAACAGCAGCCCTGATTAACCCTAAAGAAACGGCGGGCAGAAGTAAAGATTTGAATGCCCCCCAAGGTGTCTCCAACCAGGGGGCAAATCCACCTGCGGAAAACCATTGCAGCTTTACGGCAAAAAGGAGAATGAGCAAAATCCCCGCCCAAAAAGCCGGTATAGCCAAACCTAATTGGGAAAAGACCATGACTCCATAATCTCCGGGGCGATTTCTATGGACGGCGGCATAGATACCTAAGGGCAAAGCAAAGAAAACAGCCAGAAATATAGACATGATGGCCAAAGGAATGGTTACTTCCAGACGGGAAATTATCAGCGCCCTCACCGGCAGATCATAGGTGAGGGAGTGGCCGAAATCCCCTCTGAACAAAGCCCAGAGCCATTGCCCATACTGCACGATTAAGGGCCGATCCAACCCCAATTTCTGGCGCAATTGTTGCAAGTTTTCCGGGCTGGCTTCAATTCCTAAAATGATTTGGGCAGGATCTCCCGGAATTACTTTCAGAACCAGAAAGATAATTCCGGAGACTAAAAAGAGAGTAGCCACCAGGATGAGGAATCTTTTCGCTAAAAAGGTCAGCATATAGTAATTAAAATACTTTGAATTCAATAATAATGATAACTTATTTTGGTAAAAACCGCAAAAGAGGAGGTGAGGTTTCTCGCCCACTTTCACTTTTTGTTTAAATTTTAGTCGCAAAGGAGGTTAGAGGCAGGCATGAATAAGGGGGAAGGGGATTAATTTTTTAGTTGTGGCTATGCCGTGTTGTGCGTAATAAAATCTTAATCTCGCCTCGGAAAATGAAAGGACCACTGCCTCTTGATCCCGCCAAAATCTCCCCTAACCCCTCTTCAGAAAGGAGCAGTTGAGAATCTATCTTTGGATATAAACCTCTGTAGCATCAGCAGCAATGGTGGGATAATCTTTCCACCAGTTCATTACTTCTTTCTTCATGGCGGGCAGGGCTGGATAAACAAAAAGATAGACACACACAAAATCATCGGCCAACATGCGCTGGGCCGCAGCGTAAATTTTGCGGCGATTTTTTTCATTCATTTCGCTCTCCGCCTGGCGAATAAGCTGCTGAAATTGCGGATTGTTATAACGGAAATAGTATTCCGGGCGGGCATAAATATCTATGTCGAAGGGTTCGGCATGACCTATTACGGTCAAATCATAGTCAGCATTTTTGAAAACGCGATCAATCCACTGTCCCCATTGGATAACTTCTATTTTGACTTTGATGCCGACCCGGGCCAACTGGTCAGCGATTATTTCCCCCGCGCGGCGCGCATAGGCATAAGGCTCTGGAAGCCGCAGGACGGCTTCAAAACCATGGGGGTAACCGGTTTCCGTCAGTAGGCGTTTGGCTTTTTCAGGGTCATACGGATATAGACCCGAGAGATCTACATAATAGGGATTAGTCGGATCCATATGGCTACCTATGGGAATCCCATACCCAGCTACGGCACCTTTTATGACTGCCTGCCTATCAATCGCCAAAGTAAGAGCTTGCCTAACTTTTTGGTCATGGAATGGTTTGCGGGAATGGTTCATGGCCATAAGCACATCAGTTGTCGTGCTTCCTTTAAGGACTTTAAAGCGCGGGTCCTTCTCTAAAGTAGGAACATTTTCCGGAGCTAAATCATAAGCAATAACCTCAATGTCCCCAGCTCGCAACGCCGCCAATTGGGCACTCGGATCCGGAATGAACTTAAAGATCACTTTGTCCAAATATGGGAGCCCGGGCAGATAATAGTCACTATTTTTCACCATGGTCACACTCTCTCCCCTTTTCCAGCTCATAAATTTAAAAGGTCCGGTTCCCACTGGATTACTTTTCAAATGCTCGCTAGCCTGGCGATGGGTGATGATGGCGTCCCCGCGGGCCAAATTGAAGAGAAAATTAGCGTCAAACTTTTTCAGCTTAATTTTTATGGTTAACGAATCTAATACTTCGAGGGCCGCGATTCCTTCATAAAGCTTGCGCTGGACAGCGGCTGTGCGCGGGTCCAAAAGCCTTTCGAAACTAAACTTAACATCCTCGGCTGTGCAGGCTTGGCCATCATGAAATTTGATCTGCGGGTGCAGATGAAATACAAATTCTTTGCCATCCTTGGAAATTTGATAACTCTTGGCCAGGGCGGGCACGATTCGGCCTTGCCGGTCTATCTTAACTAATCCTTCCAAAATATTATAATGCACGACCCGCTTAATAGTGGCCGAAGGATTAGTAGTTGGATCTAATCCTGGTGGTTCAGCAGAAAGAGCTATGCGCAGAGTGCCACCCGGAGTTGGTTTCTCCGCCCAGGCTACTGACCAGCAAGAGAATAGAATAAAAATTATCCCAATTGTTAAGCAAATTCTCCCTACTTTTTTAAAATTATTTTTCATGCTTACCCAACCCTCCCTAAAGATTATTTTTTATCTGGCAACTTAATCATATTTAATGGCTACTAAAAAAAGTCCTTGCGGAGGCGCAGTCATGCCTGCCCGGCGTCGATCTTTGGCCTCTATAATCTTTTGGAAATCCGCAACGGATATCTTTCCCCTGCCTACATCCACCAACGTGCCCACAATATTCCTGACCATATGTTTCAAAAAACCATCAGCCTCGATAAAAAAATCCAAAAAAACTTCTGCGCGTACTGACCATTGCGCCCGCAAAATCTCCCGCACCGGGTGGGAAGGTTCGTCATCGGCCGCTTGAAAAGCAGAAAAATCTTTTCGGCCTATTAAACAATCGGCCGCTTTCTGCATAGTGGGCACATCCAAAGGAAAAGGTATGTGCCAAGAGAAATGCCGATGGATAGCGGAAGGAAATTTTTGGTTGAGAATGACGTATTGGTAGATTTTACTGCGGGAGCTAAACTGAGGATGAAAATTTTCGGCAACTTCTTCCACTGCTTTAATCACAATATCCGGGGGCAAAAGACTATTGAGCCCCCGGTAAAAACCTTCTAAGGGGATCTGGGAATTTGTTTTAAAACACGCCACCTGTCCCCAAGCATGCACGCCGGCATCTGTTCGTCCTGCGCCCAGGAGCGTCACTTGTTCGCCAGTCATCTGGGAAATTTTTTTAGAAATCTCTTCTTGAATAGTGGGCACATGCGGTTGCATCTGCCAGCCATGGTAATTTGTACCATCATATTCTATAATCAACTTAATCTGGCGCATAACCAACTTTAGATGCGCTCGACGATCATGGCCGCGCCCATACCTCCGCCTACGCAGAGAGTGGCTAACCCGAACCTCACCTTTCTTCTTCTCATCTCATAAATTAAAGTAATTAAAATTCTGGCCCCGCTAGCCCCAATGGGATGGCCCAAGGCAATCGCTCCTCCGTTGACATTTACCTTCTCCAGATCCCAACCCATCACTCTATTTACATAAACAGCCTGGGCGGCAAAAGCTTCATTCGCCTCTATCAAATCTAAATCTTTTACCCTAAGGCCTGCTTTAGCCAGAGCTTTCTGACTTGCTGGAATTGGGCCGGTGCCCATTATCTCCGGAGCAACTCCGGCCGTGGCATAGGCTACGATCCGCACCAAAGGATTTAGGCCCAAAGAATTGCCTTTTTCCATAGACATAACTACCAAAGCTGCTCCGCCATCGTTGATCCCCGAAGCATTTCCCGCGGTCACGGTGCCATCTTTCTTAAAAACTGGCTTCAAGGCTGCCAAGGCCTCCAAGGTGGTGTTAGGCCGCGGATGTTCATCGGTATCAAAAATTATGGGGGGTCCTTTTTTCTGGGGCACTTGCACTGGAACAATCTCTTCCCGGAACCGTCCTTCTTTTATAGCCTGGGCCGCTTTTTGCTGACTGGCTAAAGCAAAAGCATCTTGCTCCTGCCGCGAGACATTAAATCGCGCCGCCACGTTCTCGGCCGTCACCCCCATATGATAACGGTTGAAGATATCTAATAATCCATCATAGATCATGCCATCAACCAAAACGCCATCATTCATGCGGTAACCCCAGCGCGCTCCGGGCACGTAAAAAGGCGCTTGACTCATAGACTCAATTCCTCCCGCCACAATTATGTCCGCGTCTCCAGCTTTAATCGCTTGGGCCGCCATGATGACGGACTTTAATCCCGAAGCACAGACCTTATTTATGGTCGTGGCTGGAACCTCTTGCGGAATGCCCGCGTGCATAAGGACTTGCCGCGCCGGATTCTGCCCTTGACCAGCCATAAGCACATTGCCCAAAATTACTTCCTCTACTTGTTCTGGTTTAAGCCCCGCTCTTTTTAGAGCTTCGGCTACAGCTATTTTTCCCAATTCAACGGCAGGTATATCGCGCAAGGCGCCCCCGAAAGTACCCACGGGAGTGCGCGCTGCCGCTGCTATAACTACTTCGCGCATTTTCTTCATCCTCCCTTTTAATTTAAGAATTACGGCCGCCTATATAAATACCACTTTTTAATAAATAGTCTATCTCCTCTTTTCCCGGAAAGGGAAAAAGCTACCCTTGCTTGCCTGAGCGGAAGCTAACTCCTGATTTGCTTCTTTACTAACGAAGAGAACAATCTGCTGTTTTGGGCTGGGGGTTTAAACATCCTCATCCTTTTTCGGAAATTTTGGCCAGTTTCTTAGCCATTTTTTTCTTTTGTTCTATGTTCCCTGAGCGCATGTACATTACTTTCTGCGCTTGCGGTGAGCCAGCTCCATGCATAGATTCAGCTAAGGCGGTGCCCCCAGTCATATTTTCTATAAGTCGGAGAAGACGGAGACGGTCCGCCGTAGATATATTAGGCACACCCTTTAAATATTTTTCTACATACTTGCCCACTTCCGGGTTTTTTAGATCATCTTCAAAAGGCATTGTAGCAATAATCCCGCCGGCCAAATCATGGGCCAGCCTGGCCACTTCATAGACGTTCTTGGTCACATTATATTTAGTGGTATTGGCTAACAAAGTATCCGGTTCCCAATTCCCCGCCTTCATCCTGTGTCCCAAGGCCGAGCAAGCGACACTGCCCGCATAAATAGTTTCCGCCAGATGGGTCATCTCGGCTAATTTGTCGCGCACATGAGAAGCTTGGCCAGTCCCCATGTAATCAGCGGCTAAAGCACTGGCGCCGACTAAAACATCGGCTAAACCTCCTTTGCAGCCCCCATAATTTTGCCGATGGAGGGAGGCAAACCTCTCTACCAAAATGCCGGCGAAATCATATTCTCCACACATGAAAACTCTTTCCCAAGGAACGAAGACATCATCTAAAATTATTAAAGCCTCTCCGCCAACGAGGCCAAATTCTGGGTTGCCAATATCCATTCCGCCTTCGAATTTACGCTCCTCATTTGTTTGGCGGCCAAAGATCATAGTTACTCCAGGAGCATTTACCGGTACCGCACAAGAGACCGCGTAATCTCTATCTTCTGGCCGCAAGGCCTGCGTAGGCATGATGAGCATCTCGTGGGAATTTACAGCTCCCGTCTGATGCGCTTTGGCCCCGCGGATTACAATTCCTTCTTCTGTTTTCTTTACTATGTGCGTGAAAAGATCCGGATCAGCCTGCTGGCTGGGGCTTTTGGAACGGTCACCTTTGGGATCCGTCATGGAGCCTACTACCATATAATTATTTTCTTGAATATAAATGATGAATTTTTTTAAGCGCTCATGATAAGGCGTTCCGTATTTCTCATCAATCTCGTAAGTAGTGCTGTAGAGAGCATTCATGGCGTCAAAACCCACACAACGCTGATAACAACTGCCGGTCTCGTGAGAAATAAGGCGCAGCATCTGGACTTTCTTAATTAAATCCTCTCGACTTTGATGAATATGGGTAAAGCGATTAATCTTCTTTCCCGTGAGATGGGAAGTGGCAGTCATTAAATCCTCATATTCCGGCCGGAGGGCCAATTCGTAAGTCTTGGCCGCCGCATTAATATGGGGGATAAAAGCGGGATGAACAGTAATATCAGGCACCCGCTGCCCTTTGTAATATACTACATGGTTCAGCTTTTTTAAACTCGCCATATAATCCTCTTTCGTTCTAATCATAATTTACCTCTTTCTTCATTATTTCCTGATTTACACATTTTCTTTGCTTAATTATTTCCCCTTGAGAATATTATTAGCTATGACTAACCTCATAATCTCGGAGGTTCCTTCGTAAATTTCCGTGATGCGGGCATCGCGGAAATGCCGCTCCACGTTATATTCTTGAATGTATCCATAGCCGCCGTGGATCTGTAAAGCTTTGGTGGCAATGCGGTTGGCCGTTTCCGAAGCAAAAAGCTTGGCCATAGCTGCTTCTTTTTCATAACGTTGTTGGTGATCTTTTAGAAAAGCTGCCCTTAAAGTTAAAAGACGCGCTGCTTCCAGCTCGGTTGCCATATCGGCAATCATCCATTGAATGGCTTGGAATTTGGATATGGGGTTGCCAAATTGCGTGCGTGTCTTAGAATAAGCGATGGCTGCTTCCAAGGCCGCTTTAGCAATACCGTTGGCTTGGGCGGCAATGCCAATCCGTCCCCCATCTAAAGTGTTCATGGCTACATAAAAACCTTGACCTACTTCGCCCAATAAATTTTCTTTAGGCACGCGACAGTCCTCTAAAATCAATTCGGCGGTACCCGAGGCTTTAATACCTAACTTCTTCTCCACTACGCCCACGGAGAACCCAGGGCTTTTGCAGTCCACGATGAAAGAACTAATCCCTTTATATCCTTTACTGCGGTCGGTCATGGCCATGAGGACGCAATAATCTGCTACATTGCCGTTAGTAATAAAATTTTTCTTGCCGTTTATAACCCAAACATCACCCTGCAGGACAGCCGTTGTCTTTTGGGCCGCGGCGTCTGATCCGGCTTCAGGTTCGGTCAAACCAAAACATCCCAATTTCTTTCCGGATGCCAAAGGAGTTAAAAATTTTTTCTTTTGCTCTTCCGTTCCAAAAGTATAAAGGGGGTCGCAAACTAAGGAGTTATTCACGGACATAATGACTCCTACACTGGCACATCCCCAAGAAATTTCTTCCAAAGCCAAAACATAAGAGACGACATCTGCCCCGCCGCCTCCGTAGGTGTCGGGGATGGCAATGCCCATTAAATTTAACTCAGCCATCTTTTGGATTATTTCTGCCGGGTGCCTCTCCGTCTTATCTAATTCAGGAGCTTTAGGTTTTATTTCTTTTTCCGCAAAATCATGGGCCATCTCTTGAATCATTCTTTGCTCTTCCGTTAATTCAAAATCCATCGCTTAACTCCTTTCTTCCATTTGGGGCACTTGCTGAGAAAAGTTTATTCATAAAAACAAAGGTATTTTATCATCCCGTCCGAAAAAGTCAAAGGCATTTTGACCTTGCCCACCTTCACTTTTAGTGCCCCATCGGGGATGGTGGAAACCCCTCGCCTTCAGGCGAAGCGAAAATTTGCGAAATGGTCGGCTAATCCTTCATGACCATATCCCTCAGGATTGGAATGAGGCCGACCATGAGCAACTGAACAATACACAGTCAGAATTGTCATTCCCGTGGAAACGGGAATCCAGGACGTTGAAAAAAACTGGATTCCTGCTTGCGCAGGAATGACGGGCATGGGACGACAATGGTTAAGGTCGACTTCAAGTCGACCTGTTATTTCAAACCCTTCGCCTTCAAGGCGAAGGTAGTTTAGTTGGGGCTCTTCTATACAAAATCAGCGGATTGCTTACTTCTCGAAAACGATAAGTTATATTTTTCATCAACGTCCCCTTTTCCATAACTTTTCATTTTATCTTTAAATTTTGCCCCTTTTTCAGATTATTATTTGGGGCTCTTCTATACAAAATCAGCGGATTGCTTACTTCTCGAAAACGATAAGT
>JBNAWB010000035.1:17861-21949 GCA_049699975.1 Thermodesulfobacteriota bacterium | reverse complement strand
TCCCTCCCGCCTGAAGTAGGTACGAATTTCAAAAGTGATCGACGGTCAGTTTTATAATTTTAACCAAAATGCATCACTGAAAAGGGGGATATTACGTGATTAACCCATTAAATTTTCCCTTCACCCCACCCTCTCCCCGTTATTCTTCCCTTTTCAAAAGGAAGGGAGGAGGGATATAATACGGAAGAGAAAAAATTATTAAAAAGCGTAAGATAATTTGCTGGAGAAGTCCATGAAGAAAAATAATAATTCTTCTTTCCAACTTAAAATATTTCTTTTCTTCTTTCTATTCTTAATTTTAATTCCTTCAATCTCCCTTAGCGCCTCTTGGCCAGTTGCCCAATTGATAACCGATACTAATTATTTTCCCATCGCCCGCAAGATTATTCAGGAAGCTAAATCTTCTATTCGGGTGATGATGTTCGAAATGGCCTATTATGAAAAACATCCGGAAACTCCTTCCAACTTGCTCATCAAAGAATTAATTGCCGCGCGTCAAAGAGGAATAAAAGTTGAAGTCATTTTGGAAGTTAAAGAGAGCAGAGATCGCACCACAGTCAGAAATCAACAGACTGGAAAAATCTTGGCTGCGGGAGGTGTGGAAGTTATTTACGACTCACCTCTTAAAACCATGCACGCCAAATGCCTGGTTGTAGATGAACAAATTATTTTGCTGGGGAGCACCAACTGGACCTTCTATGCTTTAACTAATAATAATGAGGTCTCCATCCTCATGCGTTCGCCAGAGTTAGCCAGAGAATTAATAGAATATTTTAAAAAAGTCAAAGTAACTGGCCAGAAAGAATAGGGGATTTTTAAAGAGGAGGAAGATATGGTCAGAGAAATCGGATTTATTGGTCTGGGAGCGATGGGGAAACCAATGGCCTTAAATCTGCTCCAAAAAGGGTTTTCCCTCATGGTTTACGACATTGTCCCTGAAAAGATTGAAACACTAACCTCTAAAGGAGCTCGTCCTGCAGCTTCTGGCAAAGAAGTAGCCGCTAATTGTCCCGTAGTAATTACCATTCTTCCCGGACCTGCCGAAGTGCGCACGGCTGTTCTGGGGCCCGATGGAATAATAGCCGGCCTAAAATCTGGTTCAACTTTGATTGAGATGAGTACCATCGATCCTTTAACCAGCAGAGAAATAGCTACTAAATTGGAAGAAAGAGGCGTAAATATGCTCGATGCTCCAGTGGCCCGAGGAGTGCCAGCGGCAGTAGCCGGAACTTTAAGCATATTCGCGGGGGGCAAAAAAGAAGTTTATGAAGAATGCCGTGATATATTAAAAGCTATGGGTACAGATATTTTTCATGTGGGTGAAGTGGGGTGCGGCCATGTCGTTAAAATGATAAACAACCTTATTTTAGGCTCCACCGTAGCTGTTCTTTCCGAAGCCTTCGTATTGGGAGTAAAAGCAGGTGTGCAGCCTAAAGTTCTTTTTGAAGCCCTTAGCGCAGGCTCAGCAGGTAGCTTTGCTTTGCAAAATCAAATTGGCCAATCTGCCATGAAGGGTCTCTTCCCTGAAGGTCGTTTCTCTGTTGATTATATGATGAAGGATTTAGGGTTGGCTCTGGATACAGCTAAAGGCCTCCACGTTCCCCTTCCCTTCACTGCTTTGGCCATGCAAGTTTACGAATGGGCTCGGGCCGCCGGGAAAAGCAAAAAATATTATCCCGTCATCATAACTCAATGGGAAGAATTGACCGGAGTTCAAGTTAGAGATCAATTATAATTCTATTTAATATTTACCACATAAACTTCTGCCTCTTCTCCTTGGGCATAAGGGCCGAAGAGGATCGAAGCGGGGAATCCCTTAACTCTTACAAAATAAGAACTTTGGGAATTTATCTCATTTTGGGCGGCCCAGGCTACATATTCTTTTGCTCCTAAATTTAATTTGATTCCTTTTAGAGGATAATTAAGGACGGCCCGCTCCGGAAGAAATCCTTTGTGACCCACAGCATGGAAAGTTATCTCCCCTTCAGAGATGCCAAACATAGCTCCGGACCAGGTAGCCTTGGTCGGCCCAATCTCAAACCATTGCCCGATCTGGGCATTTCCATAAACATCCAGGCGGTATTCTGAAGAAATAGGTGGAGAAGGAGCATGAACTTTGGCCACCAGTTTGGCTGGCAAAGCAGGGTCAGCGAGAGATAAAAATTCTACACTCTTTAAAGAAGTGGGTAGATCTTCTGCCGCCAGAGGAGTTCCTTCCATTAAAAGAACAATGATTGGAAAAGAAAGGCCTCTATTAGCCTGAACAGTAATAGCTAAAAGGGAGAGGCCATAACGAATTGTGGGCGTGGCCAGACTTTTCTGATCGGCCAAGATTAGCCAAAGGGCAACTTCTGCTTTTATTAATTCCTCCCGCGGACTCATCCAAGCCATATTAGCTAAATTATCCTCCCAGAAATGCCCATTTACTTCGATTCCGTAAGTCTTCATCTGGGTAATTAATTTTTTAATCTCCTCCTCGGCCCGCACCAAAGAACTTAGCCATATTGATTTCGCCATCTTCTTCTCTCCTTTCTCTCCCTAATAAGAGAGCCCTTTAGACTCTCCTTCTCAATGGTAATTTTTTTCCTTTTCTTTTTCTCCCCTCACATATGGCCCCTCAACTCTCCTTTCCCCGAGGAAACCATTTCATAATTGATAAATATCTAATTTTTGGTGTACAGGCCAGAGGCTGGCATGAGGCAGGCATGAGTGAAGAAGCATCGGCGGGAGAAGAAGATGTTCAAAATTCACTAACGATTTTCCGCAAAGGGCGGGCGGATTGTTAAACTAAGCAGTATGATTAAGCTTCTAAATCCGCCCGTACTTATGGAAGATTCACTGCCTCATGATTCTGAATGAATGCCTGCCTCTGGCCTGTCTTCAGCCTTCCTCCAGCCTGCCTCCGGCCTTTTCGCCCCATTCCAACACAGCCTCGAGAAGAAAAGGTCAGGTGAAGGAGAATTTCAATTTCTCAGCGAGCTCGGCGCACTCCATTTTGAATCTTCCAACTTTTCCCCCGTGGCTACTTCCATCATTTTCTCAAATAACCAGATCCCTGGCCAAGTCTGTTTACTAAATGCCTCATGCTGCTTTGCCCAATCAAGAGACAAAGTTAAAGGAATGGTCATTAACGGAACTTGGTATAATTCCGCCGCAAGCCTGGCCATGGCTACCAGCATACTACGGGGAATCCAGACTGTCTTTACTTCATTATTAAGCGGATCGCGGCATAGTTCTGGCGGAGATATTACATTGTACTCCCGACAGGAAAAAGGTCTAATGGGGTGAATACTGCAGGAATTATCTTCCAAGAATGGACAAGGCAGGCCCATTTGAAAATATTTTTCCCCCAATGTTTTATGTTCGCCTGTGTCTTCAATTTTCTCTAACCTCCCCATAAGCCCCTTATCTCTCATAGCTTCCCTGATGAGGCAGAATCGCCTTTCTAATTCCTCTCTTCTCTCCAAGGGGAGGCTACGCATGTAATCTGCAAAAAAGAAAGCCTCCGGGGGAGACAAAGGAACAAGCTGGCAGCAGCATATTCCGCATCCTTTTTGACAACTAACTTTGGCCCCCTTCTGCATTTCTCGGCGAATGGCTAATTCCACTAAGCCATTACAAAGCTGCTGCAAGGGAGGAATGAGATTGGTGAGCCGCAGCGGAATATTGGGCACCTGAACCCGCGCTGGAGGAAGCTGTCCATCAGGGGTTTCTATAGAGAGGGTAAATACCTTTACCTCTCCTGACTCATCAGAAAGAAGCATTTAATTTATTGAGGCCGTAAGCCCAAAAAGTTAAATTATCGGTAAATTATCTTGCTATTTATATCGCAATAATACTCCGGACTGAATAGGGGTCTCTGGGCATATAGATCTGCTCCAAAAGGCTCTTGCCAACAGTAGAGATCCGCCCCGAAAAGGTCCTTAACCTTTTTATTGTTCTGTTCTCTTTTGATCATTTGTCTCTCCATTTTTCTTGAATTTTTTAAAATTGTCTATCTCTAACCGAATAATTTTATTATTATTATTTCATAGAAGAAGCTCTAATTTTTTTTAGATATTGCTTAGCTTCTTGGATCTCTTGATCTA
>JBNAWB010000035.1:14162-17761 GCA_049699975.1 Thermodesulfobacteriota bacterium | reverse complement strand
GAAGAAGCTCTAATTTTTTTTAGATATTGCTTAGCTTCTTGGATCTCTTGATCTATGCACGGGCGAAGATTTTCAATCCGGAAAGAAAAAGGTTGATTATAGATTACGGCTATCGCTTTCACTGCTGCCTCATTTATGTGTACGGTAACTGCTTGTGTTGCCGAAGCGGTTAAGGTTATGGCTGGAGTTTTATCATCGAGCAACGGCTCTAAATGCAAAGCCATTTCTTTATCACCAATGTACTCAATCTTCTGAATGGCATCAAATCTAACTTTAGGAGTGGCAGATTTCAATTCACTCAGAATATTTTGACGGGAGTCTTCATCCTGCAAACGGGCTAAAGCTTGAATTATATTTGCCCGCATTGTTTTATCTTTTTCCAGCGCCAGAATCTTCTTTAATTCTTCCTTCGTTTCTTCATTTCCTATCCGGCCAATCACTAAAACAATCTGGGAGCGCACGTGATCATCTTCACTTTTTTTCAGGGCGGTCAACAATTGGGGAAGAATAATTGGATCATAAGCCTCTTGAAGCAGACCGGCAGCATACCCACGCACGTTCACATCCTCGTCTAAGAGAGCGTCGGCTAAAGCCTGAGCCGATTCGCGAGTTTTGAGATGGGCTAAGCAAATTAAAGATAGCTGCCTTACCTCCCAGTCAGGATTTTTGGTTAATTTCAAGAGCATTGGAATAAATGATCGATCCATTTTCCTTATATATTCTGTTACTTGCCAATCTTTTCTAAGGATCATTTCTTCTATTTGTCTGGGTTCCATTCGCCCCTCCTTTGGACTGCCCAGTGAATAAGAGTATAAACTAATTTGATAACTTAGCACCATTAAAAAATAAAAAATAATCTTTTTCATGGTATAGGACCTCGGGCCCGTTTTCGCGCTTCAGCCACTTCTCCATCAGTATCATCATTAGGCAAATCTTTAAGAGTAATTAAACATCCTCGCAAATCAGGCCCATAACCCACATTTCCTCTATAAGGTGGTTCTCCAGTTTCTACTGGATGGGGATTATAACTGTGCATTAATCGACGCCGAGTCAAAATATCTTGTCGAAAATGCTTTGTGGTTGCATTGTCATCTGCATGGCTTATTACACCTCCCCCATGGAAATCTAAATTCAGGACATGACCTAATTCATGAGCTAAATCATTCCCATCAGCTCCGTCAGGCAAAGTAACACCATAATGGCCATAGCCAGCAGTCATACTTGTGCCGATTCCTAATGTCCCTCCTCCATTTGGATCTGTTATATCCCAAATCCGATTAACAAAATACACATTGACCATATGTCGTCTGGGGTTCTTACCCATCAATTCTGTATGTTGTACTGCCCAATTGTTTGAATTGTCAATGACTACACAGCCTTGCCGCGGACCTGTAATCAGCGCCGTGGTCGAATTCAATGTAAAAGTTGGGGTTCTACTTTCTTTAATGACAAATTCAATCCCGCATGGACGCCAAATTGCATTAACCACTTTAAACATAGCGGTAATATCGGCATCACTTCGCCCGGTCATGGCTGGAATACCATGGTTCGCTCCCTGGAGGGTAACCCGATGGACGCAAACATTAACTTTTATCAGATTGAAGGTATGCGGTTCCAGCTCGCCAATGACCGGCCCTTCTGGAGATCCTAAATGAACTTTAATTATGGCTGTGTCATCTCTTACGTCTCTTATACCTCTTAATTGAATTATTCCATCAGCTCCGACGGGTTCCCCTGGTGATGGAGAAACAATTTGAACAAGGTTTGGTTTATCGCTAGTAACATAAAGAGGACAATGATCATCAATGTCTTCTCGCGACAATCGAACCTTTATGGCATCCCCAACAGTGAGCCCAACCATGGCCCCGCGCACTTCTGTCACCCCCCATGTCCTTGGTCTGGTGGCCATCTCAAACCCGCGGCAATCTACATCAGGACAATCTTTTTGGGGAGCTCCAGTACAGGCGCGCGTGAAGCGGATGGGCGCAATTATTTGGGAATGAATCTTTGCTTCTTTGGCTTTTTTGAATGCTTTCACATGAATAGCCATAATAATTTACCATCCCACTTCGGTTTTAAGTTTGGCTTGAGTCGGTTGATCTGCTTCTCCATTGATACAATTAATTGTCAGCCCATGATCAGCTTGAAAATCTAAAATGGAAAGTTCGGTCTCCCATTGCTTATTTCCGTCAACTCCATTCTGGTCATTCCCCGCATGTCCCAATTGATAGCCTAAGATGCGCAACCGCTGCTGCTGCCCTAATAAGGTAGTCTCAGGGGCCAGGTCGGCATTGCTAATAGTTATGATATATTCAGCCACAGCTTTGCCTTCCCAGAGAAGCTGGAGGGTTGCTTGGTCTCCTTGAATGTGCATTTCCACTCGTCCATCTTCTCCGGTTTCTCTTTCGGGAGTAGTCAACCCTTTGGAAATGACTCGATACTTGAGGCCCTTTATCCCTCGTTTGTCTCCTTTATCTTTCCCTGGAGACTTCTGAAAAAAGATTTCCACTGTGTTTAGGTTTAAAGTATTATAGGCTTTAGAATCAAGAGTAAGTCGAGATAGAAAAAAACTCATTGGCCAAACTTCTCCTTTAAACGATTACGGGTAGCTTCATCTGCTACACCAGTTACATTCAATCCTTCTTTTTGTTGAAATTCGCGGATTGTAATAGATAAATCTTGTTTAATGGCATAGCCCAGATTAAATAATCGACATTTTATCCCTTCATCTGTATCTATGGGATCTATTGTTCCCAATTGAAATTCATAAATGTCTTGAGCATGGCCTTCTCCCACAATCAATTTTCCACCCTTGGCCTTGGCAGGTATTTTTTCTTCGAGGTAACCATCGCCATCCGTAGTCCCTTCTTTCGTCTGCCCTTCGATCTCTAATTTATAGGGTTCGTTAGCTCGCGGTTCATCGTCTATGGTTAGCCGAATTTTAATTTTAGCCATTGCTCCTTTGGCTTTAAAGCGATGTTTCTGTTCTGTTCCTCCTGATTCTTCTTTATCCTCTTTATCAGGAATAAAAACCACATCCCCGGGATAGAGGACATTAGGATCCTGGCGTTTGGCCTTTAAGCTGGAATTCTTGGGATGATTCCAGATTTTTTCCCAGGAGATCCCGTATTGCACCGCTATGCTGGATAAGCAATCGCCTTCTTTGACCTTGTGATCAGGCATTTGGTTTTCTACCTTTTCAAAAAAAAATTCCAGGAATGATATTTAAAAGTAGTAATTCAATGATGTAAAATTTTATCTTATATTGCATTAAATGAGCAAGTTTTATTCCTTTTTTAAAAAAGTTTCGAACTTTTCCTTCTTTCCTCTAAAGATTAGTTTTCTTTTCATTTTGGGGTATTCTCCTTGTCCTGGCCATTCCAATTTTCCATTATTCGGCAATTAAATTAATCAGCAAATTAAAAGAGATCCACCCTGCAAATTTTAATCAATAATCTTTAACCCCATAAAAAATATTTTTTAACATGGAATTTTATATTTAATTGAATAGTTTCAATAGATTATAAAAGACCAATATCAAAAAACTTGGGAAATTCCAACCTTAAAAAGCTTGACATTAAAGGGGACTTAAAGGGGAC
>JBNAWB010000035.1:0-14062 GCA_049699975.1 Thermodesulfobacteriota bacterium | reverse complement strand
CTTAAAGGGGACGGTTCTGTTTATTTTTCCTCCAACCTGCTTGCCTTCCCTGGGGATTTATTTTTTCTGAAATATTATATTCTTTTTCAATCTTCTGCAAGAAGCCTTTCCCCCCATAAACCATACGCTTCTCCATTTCTCCCTTCATGGCTTCTTTCGTTTTAAGCATCCCCCGGACAAATTCCCTATATTTCTTCTTGCGCTTTCCTTCATCCTCCGCTAACCGTTCATAAATTGGATGCTCATCAACAAGCACATCCAACTTCCCATACCCATATACCCTATAACTACTCCAGGGATATTGCCCGGGATCCACCACTATTCCAGCCCTTACAGGATTTAACTCTACATAGCTCCCACAAGCCAGCAAATAATTGTCTTTGCCAATAATTATGCTCTTATACCTATCCTGCCAAAAATGACCTTTATAGTCATATTTACGCTTGTAATACAAGGCATAGGCAAGACTAATCCCCTTCATTATCTCTGATAAATCCCCACCGTCCTCTAATGGCTCGATTACCAGATGTACATGATTAGGCATTAAAACATAATGATACAACTTAAACTTATATTTTTCTTTGTAATGCACCAATAATTCCAGATATCTCCGAAAATCTCCTTCAGCTTTAAAAACTTCCTGCCCGTTATTACCTCTGGTCAAAATATGATAAATATGTCCTTTGGGCGCTATCCGCGCTGTCCTTGGCATACTAATCCTCCACTATTCAGCAAATAAACAGAACCGTCCCCTTTACTTTATTTTTAAGGATAACATTCAAAACTCATACTTCCTCACAACCACTTCTTGCTTATCCACAAACATCTGATAAATATGACCATGTGGAGAAACCCGAATATACCGCCAGATCTCATGGGGGACCTTTTGCACAAGCAGTTTTATTCGTCCCATCTCTCTCAACTCAGGAGAGAGCACCACAACTTCATTAGCATACTTTCTTTTTCCTTTTTCATCCCCATTCTCGAGAAATGCTCCCAGAAAAATTCTACTCTTCTGGTCATCCCACACTCCAAGGAGATGAACTATGGCCATGTCAAAATGAACGATGCATTCAGGATCCCAATGAGCAAGACTATCTTCTTGGGAACGATAAATAACTGCTGTGATATCTCCGATTTTTTTCATATTAAAAATTCTTCTTCCATTTAAAGAAAGTTTTCCCGGAACAGAAATTCTCTCGGAAGCTGTTCCATCCAGGGAGGCTATACGCACTGAACGATTATCAACTATTACCCAGATGCCTGCAAATTTCCCTTTTCTTATTACCAGAATCTCTGTAACCAATCCAGAATCCGAAATGAGCTTTCCTTCCAGAGGAATAGTATTTAAGATATTACCAGTGGCATCGATAACATAAAGGGAAGTCTTCTCGCAGCCAGCAACATAAAATCTTTTTAATAAAACAATTTTATTTTCTTGGATAAAGTCGATGTCCTTAAAATCTATTGCCTCTTTTTCCTTGATGGGGATCGTTCTAATTCTTTTACCATCTTTAAATACCTGGATGCGTGAGTTTAGCTGATCGAGAATATAAATTTCTCCATTTGTGCCTAAGGCAAAACTCATCGGGCCTTCTGGATTTGCTTCCGATGGAGTGGTAACTTTAATCTGGTCAGGTCCTGAGCCAAATTTTACCCTAACCACATCTATCGTTCTAATTTTGGCAATATATTTTCCTGCCTTCTGTTTGGAATTAGGAGAACTGGAAAAGGGACAAAAAAATAATAAAAAAAGAAATAAAATTAAAATAATATTGACAGATCCTCTTTTGCTCATTCATTAACCCTTAATTTAGCCTCTGCGGGGAAAGGCTTAGTAAAAGAAATAAAAAATTGCCACCGGTTAGGCTAAGATCACACTTATTACTCGTAGAAAACGGGGACGGTTCTCTTTATTTTTAAGCCATTCAGAAGCTTCTTCCGTCATCCCGGTTATATTGGTTTTTCTTTATTCAGCAAATAAACAGAACCGTCCCCTTTTATTGTAAACAGAACCGTCCCTTTTATTGTATCGGGAATAAAAATTACATCTCCAGGGTAAAGGATATTAGGGTTTTTGCGCTTTTCTTTTAGTTTGTCATTTTTAGGCTGATTCCAGATTTTCTCCCAAAAAATGCCATATTTTTCCCCAATGCTGGATAAACAATCTCCCTGTTTGACAGTGTATTCAGGCAACTTTCCTCCCTTAAAAAAGGTTTTTGATAAAGAGGGCGGTTCTCTTTATTCTTTCCCCTATTTAGCGCGATTTGTAAAAGGAACTATTTCTTATGGCCGTTAGCATTAGGCTCTTGCCTTATTTAGCAAACAAATAGAATTGCCCCCTTTGTCCCTCTCATCATCCCCTCTTCTCCATTGGGGAGAGGGGTAAGGTGAAGGGCTGAATGATAAATAAAGCCATCCCCTTTATTTTCTAAGTTAATTCCTCGATTAATCCCCAATAATGGTTATTAAAATATTTTTCCACAATATCTTCCAGCCGCAGAGGATCACTGCCAAAAGTACTTATCCATTTCTTATCTATTGCTTTTTTAAGTTCCGGTTCCTTGATGAGCCTTTTATAATATTCTGTCTCGGACACTTTCTGCCTAATCAATACTCTGAAATGAATATGAATTTCGTCATTCTTATCCATTTTTTTAATCTTTTCAAAAGCATCTTCAAATTTTTTCAAGTCGGCACTTTTGTAACTAACCACAAAGCCTGCTACATCCGAAAGCAAATCAATGGCTCCACCCACACCCATTAAAACAAATCCTATAGGAGCAAAAGGAGTAAAACTTAATAAGCTGCCACCGAGTACCAATCCCTTTCCACAATAAGAAACAGCAGATAGAGAAAATTCCGTCCCCTTTCCTGTATCCGCTGCTTTATAAAGTTCATGAATACTCAAACCCCAATCCATTGCCTCCGTAATAGGACCAGCTACTTTTTTTACAACTGAAGCACCAGGAATCCGATCTTTAATCCTTTCTATATCTGATAAATCTTCCATCACCCCGATAATATCTTTAGCACTTTCAATTTCATCCTTGATTGTTTCATGGTCTTTCATCAACACATTGGCTATTATTAAAGCATTAACCCCGGCATTAAAAGCTTTCCATCCCCGTGATTCTTCTGGAAGCTTAAAATATTCGCTAGCATTAACTCTTCGTTTAGTCGGGCTGACAATAGCTTTATTAAGCTCTTCTTCGAGTTTATCAATATGATGAGCAATTCCTTTGCTTTCCAAGAATCGAGAGGCGGCAATAAGATCAGTGCGTAGAGCAGTTAATTCATTTGATAATTTTAACGTACCGTAGGCAGTCACAATATCTAATATTTCATCTTTAAAGTCTTTTACCCAGCTCGCTGTTTCCTTTATTGATTCTATCGCCTTTTTTATTTTCTTCTGCTCTTCTTTCGTATTACACTGGTGCAGGAATCCTTTGATATGCTGATTATAAATTCCTTCCCCTTCCCTTGATCGGGATAAAAGAGAATAAGCATGCATATAACTTTCTCTAACCTCTTTGGGAATCTCTCGACCTTTAAAATATTGATTATAGGCCTGGTTGTGGCGGGGATTATTAAGAAGGCGCGCTAATTCCGCAGCCACTTCATTAATTCTTCTATTAGCTACTTCACTGGCTTTTTTTATATGCCTTGAAATAACATCTTTTAAGGGCTGAATTAATTCCCATTGAAGCAAGCGTGTCTCAAAGTAAACATATGCGACTAGTCCTTTTTTCTCCTTAGGTAATTTCAAAAAATAATGATTCCAAGCATTCTGTCCTCGGGCGGCAACCAAATTCCCTGCCTGATCCACAAGTGTAGAACAAGCCATTAAAAAGCCGATTCTCTTGCGGGCGGCTTTCAGGCGCTTATCAAGCTCTTTAATCAATGCCCGCATACGGGCTAAATAAATTGGGTAATCGCATGGTAAGGCAATCCAATATTTCTCATCTTTAGATAAATATTTGGGAGAATTTTTCCCGCGCAGGATTTTCCCTTCCCTGATTAAATCATTATCTAAGAGCCATTTAATAGAAATCTGCTGTAACTCTTGCATCAAAGAAGGCTGGACAAAAAACATCCCCACATAATCTGCTGAGCCAAAGCGCACAGGGATACTATATATTCCTGATGTTTTTTTAACTTCAGACCAGGGTTTAAAATTTTTGATGGTAAAAACTAATCCTGTATTAAGCGCATCAAGGGTAACTTTATTAAGAGAAGGGTTAAGATAATCATCTCCTAACGGGTGTAATCTGCCATCAATACCAGTATAGGCCAGGTGGCATTCAACTAATTGCTTTTGACCTAATTTATAACATCTATACCAGATTACATATCTTCCTGAAGCCGGATAATTTCCTTCGCCTTCATAGCAAATATATGGAACTATTTCACGTTCGGCCATAAAATCTGCGCCTTCGTTTTATATTATCAATTCCTCCTCATCTTTTATTCTTCTCTTCCAATGAAGAGGAACAAAAACAAAAAAATCAGTTATAGGTTTTGATAAATTTTTTCCTCTTCTTCAATTCCCTGTTTCTCTTCCTTTGGTTTCCAGCCTTCATCACCCTTTTCGGGATTTAACCATAAATCTTCATCATCCCCATCAACAGGGAAGCCCCATTTTTCTTCATCTTTTTGCGTTTCCTTTTTGCCAAACCGGGTTTCCCACTTAGGCATTTCTTGGGGCTTTTCTTTTTTCCATAAACCTGACGCAAATTCTTCTTTTTCATTCTCACTAAGACTCTCTTCAACTTGCTGGATTTTATTTAAATGTTTAACCTCCAAAGAAGCACTGCGAAACAAAACAATCTTTCCTGTTTTCTGCTCAGAAGTTCTCTTGAGATCATGAATACAGGTATAAGTTTTCCCTGGAATAATTTTGGTGAAAGTAAGTTTTAGCCAGCGATTGTCAATTGCTTCTCCATCTTTACCTAAAATTAGAGTTTGTTTGTACGATTTATCATCACTCTCCAAAGTTATTTCATCATCTTGATAGGCGGGATCTATTTCTTCTAAATCAATTAGAAGGGTATAGTTCCAGCTAATATTAATCTTATTACCCCCTTTGCCTCTCTTTACCTTATAAGCTTCTGGCATATGAAATCCTCTGCAAATGAAATTAGTTTCCATAAATTTAAAAACCATAAACTTCCTGGAGTTTATTCCGGGTGGTTTCATCTATTTCTCCTGAAGGTTCCAATTTATTCTGCTTTTGAAACAACTTCAGGGCCTCTTTTGATTTTTCATCCCATTTGCCCGAAACATCCAGATCAAATCCTAAGTTAGCCAGCCTGGCCTGGACGCCTGTAATTTCGGTTATAGGATCAAGGTACCCCAAATCGAGATTAAACTCTTCCCCTGATTTGACCAAAATTAGTTTTCCTTTTCGGGCACCGGGAGGAATAGGAATAGAAACTTTTCCCTCGCTATCTGTCGTACCTTTAGTTAATTTCCCATCTATCTCCAGTTCATAATCTTCATTACGGCGAGGCTCCCCTTCCAGGCACAAAACTAACTCCAGTTTTTCGGGAACGCCTTTTCTGCGGAAACGGTGTTTCAGCCCGGTAGCTATTGATTCTTCTTTTTCTTCTTTGTCTGGAATAAATAAATTATCTCCTGGGTAAAGAACGTTAGGATCTTTACGAAGCTCTTTTAACTGGGCATTCTTGGGATGATTCCAAATCTTCTCCCAATAAATATCATATTTTTTACCGATGCTGGATAAACAATCACCTTGTTTTACGACATATTCAGGCATTTTAAATTACTCAACAGTGTATGCAAACTTGGTTTTCTCTTTATTCTTAGATGATTATTAATCTGAAAATTTCCATCTATTATATTGCTCCTTTACATTTCTATGAGGGCAAGTATTTTCAACTCTCCCCCATGATAAAGGAGTAAGCTACTTTTCCTTTGAGCCCTCTATGTAAAATTTATTGGGTATAGGCAAGGGATAAACCCTTGCTCTACAAGAGTTTCATAACTTGCTTCTTTCTCCCCTTACCCTTCCCTCTCCCCCCGAGGGGAGAGAAGGAAATGGCGGTCGAGGCTAAAAGGCTAAATTTTAAATAATATTAATTTGTGCTTTTTTTACTTCCCAAGCACCAAGGTCAGAAATAGCCGTAATTCCACGCCAAACTTGATAAAACACCTTCTCTTCGGGAGTCAGGCAAAGGGTATCCAAGTTCATAGTTACTTCTTCAGAAACTGTGGGAGCATTTCTATCTACGCCATGGGATTTAGTTAAAGTAACTTTAATTTTTATGCCCGAAAGTTTGAATGCCAATCTTCCTTCCGGGCTTAAATTTAAAAGAATTACTTCTTCATCTCCTTTTAAATAGCCTTTTATTTGAAGATCAGGATGAGCGGCATTAAAAAATTCATAACGAAAATCAAGAGGGAGGTCCGGACACCTTTCTTTTTGCCATTTTTCATCATAAGTCCCCAAATATTTAAACCTGGGCATCCAAGTTTTGCCATAAAAACCAAAACCCACTGGCTTAGGATGATCATCCCAGTTTTTAATCAAATGATCCGGGTCTTCCAAATTCGGTAAAGCTGCATTATTAATAGTCTTCGCAGATTTTTTATCAAAATAGCCCTTACCCAAAGGATTTTCCAAACACCTGCCGCCAGTTAAGGGGTCCATCCCCCCAAAGGCTCTTTCATAGATTAGATCCTTTGAAATAAACGGAATCGGCAGAGAAATAGAAGGAGAAAGAAGGTCGCTGGTAAAATCCCAATGTCGATCACCAAAGACCCGCATAGTTTTTTTCAAAGAACCGACTTGCAAAGTTACATCTACAAATGGAGTAGAGCGTCCTCCAGGGGCATAAGCCTTGCCTACTAAAACAACATCAGTTTTAGGCTTAAAAGGAACAGTATCTGCTTCAAATTTTACGCTTCCACCTTTCTGGGAATCATAAAATTCATCGCCAAAAAAGATGGGAATTTGCTTATAAGCAATTTCTGCTATGCCCTTAACTGGTATATTAAAAGTTCCTTTGACAATTACCGAGAGAATGGGCTTCCCCTCTGGACTCCGGAAAGGGATTGCTTCAACCATAAATGGGGTGTAATTTTCAATCTCCATATACCAAAATTCTCTTACACCAAACACCCGGGGGGACTGTTTCCTACTCCCCCCACTACAGGACCTACCGGAACAAAAGGAGGAGCGTAAGTAGGCACAGGGCCTGTTCCTAAAACATTTTGCACTAAAGTACTGGCTTTGAAAATTTGGAAAACAGTATTAAAGGCCTTGGCGATAGACTCAAAAAGTTCTTTAGCATGCAAGGCCTTGGCATCTCCGAGATTGCTCTCCATCGTTGACTTAAGAGTATTGGGTGACAAACCACTTTCTCCAGGAGAGGACAAGGCTATTAGCGGAAGCGGCAAATTTGGAGTAGGCGGATGCACCGGTGAAGGACAGGCTGCAAACGTGGGTGGATACATTATCGTTCCACTTAACCCGAGATGCCAGCTCTGCCAAAGATTCCCGAAAGCATTGGCTATGGCCTGGGAATACTTCAACTCCTGGGGAGTCTCTTTGGGAGCGGAGGCCAAAATTAAAGGGGTAAGGGGAGGTCCTTTTACCGCCCCCGGAGTAACGAGGCCGACCGGTCCGTTAATTATCACTCCTGTTATCGTGGTGAGTTTCATCCATTTATCAATGGCCTCGCAGATAGCTCCACAAATTCCTTCTATAAATTTCTCAAAAGCCTCGCCAATGGTTTTAGCTGCCTCTACATGATACTTATTAAGAGTAGCTTCCAAAAATAGGTTCGTAGGTGGATTGGGAAAATAAAATAATTCTATTAAAGAAAAAGCATTAGGATATTGATCACCTGCATTCTCCCAATCCGTGGGGATCTTAATATTTTTAGAAATAAAATTGACCTTGGCCAGCTCAGTGAGCATGGCTTTCTGCGGGGCCGGCAAATTTCTTAACCTCCCACAATTACATTCGGACTGCCTTCAATCAAGAACCCCGGTCCTCCACAATGCTTATCCATATCCCCCAGGCGATGAGCAGGCTTGTTGTTGATCATGACTGTGGAACTTCCCGTCACTGCTTCCCACATATTGGGACCGCAACAAGGGGCATGAATACCCTTATCTCCTACGCGCAGGGCTGGCCGATTATTTACTAATACATTTGGAGATCCTTGCACTGCCGGCCCAATTACTGAATGCGGACAGGCTACGCAACCATGAGCATCAATTGGCGCTTGCGATTTATCACCTAATCTTCCTTGCGGAGGCATATTAATTTCTCCTTCTTAGGCTTTCTCCCAGGCATCTTTATCTAAGTTGGGGAAGGTGATTTTGCAGGTTCCGGGATCGATGCCGCTAATCCGGGCAAAGCCTTTTTCATCCAAAGTCCCTTCGGCAACAGTCTGGCCGTCAGGCAGAATTACTTTATATTTTTCACCGGGGACAGGATTTCCCTCTTCATCGACTAATTCAATCTCAATCCAACTCTTCTTTTCTTTTTCCTCCTCCTCCGTCGGCTCTTTATGCGTCGGAGCTTCATAAGTAACATCTCTCCCCGGCACAGCACTGGCGGCTACGGCAGCAGCTAAGGGCTGTATAGGCGGAACGGCTTGGAGTCCTGGCGGACTTACGGGCGGTCCAGAGCCGGAGTTTATATAGACCATAGTCCCATTAATGAAAATACCCGCCGGTGTAAGAACTATCGAACTCCCCCCACATTTCAGTTCTAAGGTGGTGGCCCCTTCTATATGACAATTCATGGCCTTGAGAAAGTTGGTCTGAGCCACTTCTTGCTGATGATTGGCCTTGAAAAATTCAATCACATTCCCGGTCACGGAAAGAGAACGAGAACCGGTTATTTCGATTGCTTCCTTTCCCCCAATTTTAAGATGGTAATCACGCAGGATTTCTTTTATCTCGTCTCTCTCTATCTTGGAATGGCTGTCTCTCTCTACTTTCTCTAATTTATCTCTTTTGATCGTGAGATGGCGATCATGGCCTACCCACTCCCGCCGATCGCTCTTGATACGCATATCCATATCTCTTTCTGCATGGATAAAAATTTGCTCTTTTCCTTTCTCATCTTCGAAACGAATTTCATTGAAGCCATCTCCGCCAGGAGAACTATTAGTTTTTATCGTACTCTTGGTCTTCTCATCCGGAAGATTATAAGGTGGCATATTGTCGGCATTATATACCCGCCCAGTAATAATAGGCTGATCAGGATCACCCTCAAGAAAATCGACAATCACTTCTTGCCCCACTCGCGGAGTAAAGATGATGCCATAATTCCCTCCGGCGAATCCATTAGCCACTCTAATCCAGCAGGAGCTTTTCTCATCCCTTTTCCCTTCTCTATCCCAATGAAACTGCACTTTTACCCGACCATATTTATCCGTGTAAATCTCTTCTCCTTTGGGCCCAACGACGATGGCTGATTGTAAACCTTCCACTACTGGTTTAGGAGTCTTCCTCTCCGGCCGAAAAGTAACCGTGGCTGGGATGCAGACAAATTCGTTTTCATAACTAAACTCTTCTGGAGCGGCCGCGATCTCCTCTAAGGTCTGGGGCTGGGCTCCTTTATGGCGTACCTCGACTAAAAAATATTCCTGGTTAAAGTTCTTCCGTTCGTGGTCCGTAAGTTTAAATTTAAAACCAGGGACCAGGCGCGGACAAACACTCTTACCTTCCGCTTTTTCTTTGAAAGTCATGATCTCTTGGAGGCGAATTTGGGCTAGTCTCTTGCCTCTATTCTGATCAACATAACCTCCGGGATAGTCATAAATCTCTTGCTTTTGGAATTTCTTAGCCTGTTCCTGAGCGGTTAGATCCAAAGAAGGCTTCTCAAAATTAAAATCCCGCTGGGTTACTTTTCCGGAAAAAACGCTCTGCGCAAAAATAAATTCCTGGACAAACTCCTCTTCCGGGAGTAAGCCCTCTCCAGGATGGTAGGGGACATCCCCATCTCCGGGAATGGCTTTATATGCCACCGGGCTATCCGCAAAAACTAAGAGGTGCTTGTCTTTGGCGTGCTCGAAGAAGTAAAAAATGCCTTCTTCTTCTAATAAGCGAGAAATAAAGTTTAGATCTGTTTCCCGGTATTGGACACAATATTCTCTTTCTATATATTTGTCCTTATCCTGCAGGCGAAATTCATAGCGGTTACTGGGAATTCCTGCATCCTGGAGAACCTGCTTAACTATCTCTTCTACTTTCTTATTTTGGAAGATGCGGCAATCTTGCTCCAAGGAAAGAAGCCAGAGGTAGGGCACCAGGGTTGCTCGATAGAGAATAAACCGCCCCCTACTGCCTACCTGCATGAATTGGTTAATAAGGCCATGGAGGTAGCGTTCTTCTTTTTCGCCCAAGATGGTGAGCAAACCTTCCTGGGCCACTACTTTATCGAAATCTATCTCTTCTTCCGTGGCTAAGAGCAAGCGTCCTTCAAAGGGAGCGGAAACTTTCTCGAAAGCCGTAAATTCCACCACCCCCAAAGAAAGTTTTGCTTTCGGGACTTCGAATAAAAATCTGGCTTCGCGCGCCGATTTGCCCCAAATCATTTTTAACCTCCAAAATCAATCCTAAAGGAGCCATCTTCCGCCAGACCGAGATTAATTTGCGCCGGCATTTCTCCTTGCCCCATGCGGGTTAAAATTTCTCTGGAGATTTGCGGAAGGATTGTCCCCCGCATAATGTGATCAATATTTCTGGCTCCGGTTTCCACTTCCTGGCAGCGGCTGGCAATTTGCTCCACTACTTCGGGAGAATAGGTGAATTTGATCTTATTACTCTCAGACAAGCGCCGAGCTAGCTTGTCTAATTTGAGGATGACAATCTCTTTCATATAACTTGGATCCAAAAGATAGAAGGGGACAATGGTCATCCTGGCTAATAAAGCAGGCTTAAAATGATGACTCAGAATGGGCCGGATAGCCGCAATAACTGTCTCCAAGGGTGGTCTACTTCCTTGGGAGCAGATTTGCGTAATCACATCCGAAGCTAAATTACTGGTCAAGAAGATAACTGTATTTTTAAAATCAATTACCCGCCCTTCCCCATCGGAAAGCATTCCTTTGTCAAAGACCTGATAGAAGAGATTAAGCACATCGGGATGAGCTTTCTCGGTCTCATCAATAAGCACCACGGAATAAGGACGTTGCCGCACCGCCTCGGTTAAAACTCCACCTTCTCCATAACCCACATAACCTGGTGGCGAGCCAATCAATCTGCTCACCGTGTGGGATTCCTGAAATTCACTCATATTTATGGTTACTAAAAATCGTTCGCCACCAAAAAGAAGGTCAGCCACAGCTAAGCCAGTTTCTGTTTTCCCTACCCCGCTTGGTCCTACTAATAAAAATATACCTAATGGTTGGTGCGGATCGGTCAAACCTGTCTTGGCGGCTTTAATCACTTCGCTTATTATTTTTATGGCTTCATCTTGTCCTTTTATCCTTTGCTTGAGATTCTCTTCTAATTTGATGATATTCTGGGCCTCATCCCGCAACACTTTTCCCAAAGGAATTCCCGTCCAGTCTGAAACGACTTTAGCTACTACATCTGGATCAACTTCGATGCGCACCAAGGGATTTTCTCCTTGAATCTTGACCAATTCTGCCGTATTTTGGGCAATCTTTTCTTTCAATTCTTTAACTTTTGCTTCATCTCCATCTTTGCTTCTTAGTTCATAAAGTTCTTTTCTTAAGGAAACTATTTGGCGCGCTAAATCCTGTTCTTTTTGCCAGCGTTCATTTAACTCCTCAATTTCTCGCTTTAATCTTTGCAACTCTCTTTCTATCTCTTGCAGCCGAGCCTCATCCACTGGGATGCCATGAAGCTGATCCCTTTCCAAAGCCTTCTTTTCCCTCTCTAAAGCCTGCATGGTCCTTTCTTTATCGTCGATAATATCCGGCTTGGCCGTTAAGAGAATCTTAACTCTGGCGGCGCTCGTATCTAAGAGGTCCACGGCTTTATCTGGAAGCTGGCGGCCAGAGATGTAGCGGCTGGAAAGCTCAGCCGCCGCCCTGATCGCATCATCTCGGACAACTACTCCGTGGGATTCTTCATACCTCTCTTTTAATCCTCGCAATATTAAAATAGCCGTGTCTACAGATGGCTCGTCTAATTTGACTAACTGAAAACGCCGCGCCAAAGCTGCATCTTTTTCGAAATACTTCTTATATTCAGACCAGGTTGTAGCCGCAATAGTACGCAACTCGCCCCGGGCCAAAGCTGGTTTTAAGAGATTGGCCGCATCGCTTCCTCCCGTAGGACCTCCAGCCCCAATTAAAGTATGAGCCTCATCGATAAAGAGAATAATGGGTTGGGCGGAGGCTTTAATCTCGTTAATTACTGATTTCAAACGGTTCTCAAATTCTCCTTTCACCCCAGCTCCTGCTTGCAATAACCCCATATCTAACCCCCATATGGAAACTCCTTTAAGAATATCCGGAACATCTCCTTTAACAACCCTTAAAGCTAAGCCCTCCACCACGGCGGTTTTCCCAACCCCGGCCTCGCCCACGACTATGGGGTTATTTTTGCGGCGGCGAGCCAGGATATCGATCATCTGGTGAATTTCGCGATCGCGCCCGAAGACGGGATCAATTTCTCCCGCTGCTGCTTTACGCGTAAAATCCACACAAAAACGAGCCAGGGCTGTGCCTGCTGCGGCCACCCCCGTCTCACCTGCCGGCATTTCTCCGGGGGAAGGTTGCTCCACGGAACTTTTGACTAAATTTCGAAATTGGGCTAATAAGGCTTCCCGGCCAATTGGCTTTAGAAGATCATAATAACGGCCAGTGGTCAACTGGATCGGTTTAGTGAGCAGGGCTACTAGAAGAGCTCCCGAACGAATGCGGTTTTCGCCTAAATCAACGGAAGAAATTAGGTAAGCGTCTTGGAACCACTCCAGAAGGAGAGGTGAAAAAACCGGTTTACCCGCATTACCAGTGCGAAATTCTTCAATGGTCTGGGCCACGGCTTTCTGCACTCTCCCGGTATCAATATCAAAATGACCAAAGATCAAAGGAAGGTCAGCAAGCGGTTCTTCTAAGAGCTTGGCTAATAAATGTTCTACCGTGACCTCATAATGAGTCCGGGAGACGCAAAGTCCGGCCGCTCCTTCGAGGGCCCGAGTACAATAATTGTTCAGTAAACTTAAGAGAGATTTGATGTCGACGGTAATCATAAATTAAACTCCTCTTGTTTGTAGTTACCCCCTCCACCTATCCTCTCCCCGCTGGGGAGAGGGGATGGCTGGATTATTAGTCAATTTAAATTCTTCTTGGCCAGGCTGCCCATTGACCTGCGTAAGAGTCAGCATTTAAATAAGAAAAAATGTCTTTCAGGTAGACCAAGTTGGAATTTTAGCTCGCCCCTCTTCTGTCCAATCTCCAGCATAAACCCAAGTATCCCAGCCCAGGCTCGACCATTGCGGACTGCCCAAACAGGCAGGTTTAATCTCTCCTTTCGCTAATAGGAGTTCTAATTCATATTCCAAAGGTTCGGCTAAATAAAATTTTATTAAAAAATTAAGTCGTTTAAAGGTTAAATTTCCAGGAAGAAGCTCATGAAAATCTTTGGCCCCTAAGGGACCTATTCTCAAGAGAAATCTTCCCAGGCGATCAGGAATCTCTTCGCCAATATATATGTTATCCCCTAAAGTTGAAGCATTGCGGCCTAAGCAGGACCGCTGTTCCAAAGGAATTTTGGCCTTCCTTAGCTGACACGGAATTATCTCAATAGGAACTCCAGCTAAAAAATCGCGGAGCATAGTGGTAAGTCCCAAACCTGAGCGAGGGAATTGGGTGAAGAGGCCTAAATAACGGAGTAAAGAATATGGGTTATCTATCTTCTCCCGCAGCTCAACTTCCCCGAGCCCCAAAAGACAGAAGAGACGCTCGATGTCTAAATGATTCTTTTCTTCAACTACTTGCAGGAATTGGCGATATTTAACCCAACACTGATAGAGCAGGTCATAAACACGTTGATTGAAAATGTCTATAAAATCTCGGGTTACAGTCTCTTCTTCCATAGCCTC
>JBNAWB010000034.1:15860-22460 GCA_049699975.1 Thermodesulfobacteriota bacterium | reverse complement strand
CAACATTAAAAGAAATATGGTAAAAAATCTCGAAAGGAGAAAATTTTGCCTCCCAAGAGTACACTTTTAAAGAAAAACTCAGCTTATCCAGAGGCTGCTAAACTTTTCGCTGCTTTTGTGGAAAGATATGGGGAAGCTACTATTGGGTCTTTAGTCAAAGGGCTTATCCATAATTTAAATGGAGGCGTGCAAATCTTGGGCATGCAGATGGAGATGTTGCAGAGAATGATGGCCAAAGAGGGAGAAAAAATTTCTTCTGCTATTCATGAACAAGTTAATCAATGCCTAGTTCAAATTGATCGCTTTAAAGTTTTGATAGAAGAGTTAATTCCCAAAGAAATGATCGATGATCAAAAAGAGCCGCAGATGATTCAGCTGAATGATTTGCTGAACCATCTACTTTCTTTTTTGCGCAATAATCTTTTTTTTAAACACCAGGTGCGCGTGGAAAAGTATTTAGCGCCCTTGCCGCCATTCAAGGGCTATTATCACGATTTTTCGCAGAGCTTTATAAATTTGATCTCCAATGCTATAGAAGCTATGGAAAATTCTCCCGCGAAAGTGCTTACTATAATCACAGAAAAAGTTGGCGATAATCTGCAAGTGAGCATAAAAGATACCGGATGTGGATTGCCGGAAGAAATGAGACCATATCTCTTCACACCATTTTTCACCACCAAAGGAAGAAAACACAGGGGCTTGGGATTATTCGTAGCCAAGGAAATTTTATCTAAATATGATGCTTCTTTCGATTATTCATTCCAAAAAGGAGAAACGGTTTTCAGGGTCACCTTTCCCCTGCCACCTTCCTGAGCTCTTGCTCAAATATAAGGAAAATCAAATTTTTTAAAGAAGGGTGCGGTCCAAACTGCGGTATTGGATCGCTTCCGCTATATGGGCGGAAGTTATATTTTCCAATCCTTCTAAGTCAGCAATGGTGCGGGCAATTTTTAAGATGCGGGTGTAAGCCCGGGCCGAAAGGCCAAGTTTATCTATGGCTTGTTCTAAAAGAGATTTTGAATCTTCTCCGATTTGGCAATATTTCTTTAAGTGGCGGGGAGTCATCTGGGCATTACAGTAAATTTTTTTACCGGCGAACCTTTCCCGCTGGATTTCTCGGGCCCGATTAACTCTTTCTTTGATCGCAGCCGAGTCTTCGGCGGGTGTATCGCCTGTTAGATCGCGGTAGCGAACTGCCGGGACTTCGATATGAATGTCAATGCGATCCAGCAAAGGTCCGGAAATCTTGGAGCGGTAACGCAATATTTGAGGTAATGTGCAGGTACATTCGCGATTAGGATCAGTATAAAAACCGCAGGGACATGGATTCATAGCCGCTACTAACATGAAAGAGGCCGGAAAGGTTAAAGAAGATAGGGCGCGCGAGATAGTTACTCTTCCATCTTCCAGTGGTTGGCGCAGGACTTCTAAGACATTTTTCTTGAATTCGGGCAATTCATCCAAAAAAAGAACACCGTTGTGAGAAAGGCTTACTTCTCCTGGTTTGGGGATCTGACCTCCGCCAATAAGACCGGCATCCGAAATAGTATGGTGCGGCGAGCGGAAAGGTCGAGTGGCCATCAAAGAACTGTGGGGAGGAAGGAGCCCCATGACGCTATAGATGCGGGTAATCTCAATCGCCTCTTCAAAAGAAAGGTCAGGGAGAATGGTGGAAATTCTCTTGGCCAGCATAGTCTTCCCTGCTCCCGGAGGGCCAATCATAATGATGTTATGCCCGCCGGCCGCAGCTATTTCGAGGGCGCGCTTCACATGCTCTTGCCCCTTTACTTCGTTAAAGTCTTCCTGATAATGTTTCTCGCGATGGAAAATTTCCTGGATGTCCACAGTCGTGGGCGTAAGGGCTTTTTGACCATTGAGAAAATCAACAACTACAGAAAGAAAATCAACTCCCAAAACTTCCACGCCCTGGACAACGGCGGCCTCTTCGGCATTTTCCTTAGGAAGGATAATTCCTTTTTTGCCATTATTCTTGGCGGCCATGGCTAAAGAAAGAGCGCCTCTAATTGGTTTTACCCGGCCATCAAGAGATAATTCTCCCAGAAGAAGATATTCAGAGAGATATTCCTTGGAAACGACTTCTAAAGCGGTCAAGATGCCGACAGCCATGGGAAGATCGAACCCGGCACCTTCTTTTTTAACATCAGCCGGCGCCAGGTTTACCGTTATCCTTTTCGGTGGGAATTCATAGCCCGAATTTTTAATGGCTGATTTGACGCGCTCTTTGGCTTCTTTTACTGCTCCATCAGGAAGGCCTACTGTATTGAAGACGGGCAGGCCTTGAGCTATATCAACTTCCACCTCAACTATATAAGCGTCAATACCTAAGATTGCTCCACTCAAAACCTTGGCTAACATAAGTAGCTCCTATTTTAGAAAAACCAATTTAGTCATTGACGGGGGAATTTTTTTAAATTACTTATAACAAAAGTGGAAAACCAAGGCAATAAATAAAAATTTATATAAGAAGCATTAATAATCTGTCGAAAAGAATAATGGGAGGGGAAAATGGCTAAACTTAGTCATTTCGATGAGGAAGGAAGAGCACGCATGGTGGATGTGGGGGATAAACCAATTACGCAGAGGGAGGCAGTAGCTTCAGGGCGGGTAATTATGAAGCCAGAGACCTTAAAGCGTATTAAAGATAAAGAGGTAGAGAAAGGGGATGTTTTTGCAGTAGCGCGAGTAGCCGGGATTATGGCCGCCAAGAAGACCAGTGATCTAATTCCTATGTGCCATCCCTTGGCCATAGAAAATGTAGAAATTGAGTTTCAAGA
The DNA here is from genome assembly GCA_049699975.1 of Thermodesulfobacteriota bacterium. Taxonomy (GTDB): domain Bacteria; phylum Desulfobacterota; class SM23-61; order SM23-61; family SM23-61; genus CAZAGD01. The sequence goes on along the minus strand of JBNAWB010000034.1, from coordinate 19,665 downwards.
AGATAAGGAAAAATCTGAAGTGGTTATTCACACTAAAGTGAAGTACACCGGAAAGACCGGAGTGGAAATGGAAGCCTTAGTAGCCACGGCCGCTGCTGCTTTGACCATTTACGATATGTGCAAAGCAATAGATAGAGGCATGATCATCTCTGATATCAAATTATTAAAAAAATCGGGGGGTAAAAGCGGTACATTCATGAGACCAGAACTTGAAAGAAAGAAAAGCCAATAGGCGAAAGGAAGTTCAAAATCAGATAGACGATAACATAGCGCATATGGTATATTGTTTTAAGTAAATATATCAATATTCAAGGAAGATAATTTTATGGACAAGGAGAAGCTCCGATTCTTCAGAGAGCTTCTGAACGAGCGTTTAGAGACGTTGCTCAGTGAAGCGGAAAAGACTGTTTCGGGTATGACCAATGACAAGAATACTTTTCCTGATCCTACGGATCGAGCCAACTTGGAAACTGACCGGAATTTTCTACTGCGGATTCGCGACCGCGAGCGAAAATTAATTTTAAAGATAAAGGAAGCGCTCCAAAGAATTGAAGAGGGCACTTTCGGTATTTGCGAAGAATGCGGGGAAGAGATTTCGGAGGAGAGGCTCAAAGCTCGTCCAGTGACGACGCTCTGTATTGAATGCAAGACCAAAGCAGAGGCTGAAGAAAAAAAGAAAATCCCTCTAGGGTAAGAAAGGAGCTGCCGATGAAAGTAAAATGGTATGGGCATGCTGCTTTTTACTTTGCTTCGGAAAAAGGTCTGCGCCTTATTACTGATCCCTATGAACCTGGTGGCTTTGGCGGGGCCATAAGTTATGGGCCTATTCCAGACCAGGCCGACATTGTTTTGGTGAGCCATGATCATGCTGACCACAATCATGTAAAGGGACTTTTAGGGAAGCCGCAGGTTATAAAAGGTAAGGGGATTCATCATTATAAAGATTTGGAAATAAAAGGTATTCCTGCTTTTCATGATGAGGGTAAGGGGAGCCAAAGGGGTGAGAATACAATTTTTTGCTTTACCCTTGAGGAAATCAAAGTATGCCATTTAGGTGATTTAGGCCATATTCCCACGGAAGAACAACTAAAACAGATTGGCCAAGTGGATTTACTTCTTATACCGGTAGGGGGCGTATATACTATTGATCCGGCCCAAGCCAGCAAAACAGTGGCCAAGATTCAACCCAAGATCGCTATTCCTATGCACTATAAGACTGCTCACTGTGGCTTTCCTTTAGCGCCTGTAGAAGAATTTACCAGGGGGAAGAATGCTAAGACCTACCAAACGAGTGAGCTGCAAATTACCAGGAAAGATCTTCCTGAAAATTTAGAGATCATAGTTTTACAGCCAGCTCTTTAAGTAATTTTTGATCTCTGGAGAAGAAAAAGCTTTTTAAGAAACGAAGCGCAAGCAGGAGAAACCTCCGCATGAAGGAAGTCCTTATCCGCAAGTTTTTCTTTTTAATTTCCTTCCTTCTTATATTAATTCCCTTGCATGCCGATGAAGGTCAACTTATAAAGGTTCGTAAGGGAGATACCATTAGCTACTTATCTTTTAAAGTCTATGGCCAATATGATCCTTTAATAGGTGAGTACCTGCGCCAAGAGAATCCGAAAATAAAAGATATTAATTTAATTTATGTTGGACAAACGATTAAATTTCCCAGTCGAGAAGCCATGAAAAAATGGCTGCAAGAAAGGAGCCCGAGAATCGAGAAACCGACTCCCCCCTTAGCTCCGCCACAAGTACCGGTAGAAAAAGAAGAACTACCAGCGGAAACAAAAGTGCGGGCTAATAAAGCTGTAGTTACTTTTTTGTCCGGCCAGGTCCAAGTAAAAAAGAAAGATAGTTCTTCATGGACTACAGCTCAACCCAATATGATTTTGTACGAGAAAGATCAAATCAAGGTTCTGGCTAAATCACGGGCGGAGATTATTTTGGATAATCAAAGCGTAGTAAGGCTCGCTGAAAATTCTCTCCTAACCATTGCTAAAATTGAAGAGATCCCAGCCGTTAAAAAGCATTCCACAAGTTTAGACCTCTCTTTGGGCAAACTCTGGACTAAGGCCACTAAATTTTTTAATCCAGGTTCTCGTTATGACGTGCGTACCCCTACAGCCATTGCTGGAGTTCAAGGAACGACTTATCAAGTAATAGTGGCTGAAAATAGAGTTATTAAAGTCAAAGTGTACCAAGGGGAGGTTAATGTATACAACCCCTTCCCCAAAGCTCCACCGGCTAAACCTGGCCGGGCCCCTTATATAGGTCCCCCCAAAGAAGTAGCAGGTCCCCATGAGGTTGCTGGCCCCAAAGAGGTTTCCCGGGAAGAGTGGACGCAGATTGTTTTGCGCCAATTTCAGGAAATCACTATTACCGATAAATATATAACTACGCCTGCATCTTTTGACATAAATCAAGAACGGCAGGATGAATGGGTTAGATGGAATGAAGAAAGGGATTTGGATTTTACTCCTCCCGCAAGGTTGCCATAAGAAAAAAGGGCTAATTAACCAAAGAAGTATATGCAAATAAAAAGAAAAGACATGTTCTGGGGCGTTGGCCTTACTATCTTGATGGCTGTCCTTTTCTTTCTGCCTGGGGGAGTTTGGGATACTGTCCACGGCAAGTTTTATGATCTAAGTCTAAGAATGAGAGGGACACTTAAGCCCCCTCCAGAGATAGCGATCGTGGCCATTGATGACTCTTCTATGAATCAGGTAGGGAGATGGCCTTGGCCCAGATCGAAGGTGGCCGAATTAATTACTAAGATAGCCGCCAGTGAAGCCAAAATCATTGCCGTTGATATAATGTTTTTGCCTCTTCCGGGCAAAGAAGCCTCCCCGGAAGATCAAATCTTGGGCGAAGCTACCAAGAGGGCGGGAAATGTTATTTATCCTTTTTACTTTACCTTGGGAAAACCAGAGGACGAGAAAAAATTAAAGACTCCGGCGCATATCGCTCCTTTTTCTTTGCTTCTTTTCGATGATCCCCAGAAATTTTCTGATTTCCCTCCTCTAACAGCCAAAGAAATATTTGCTCCAGTCCTGGAAGTGGTACAAGGGGCAAAAGCTTTAGGACATATCAATGTTATTCCTGATCCTGATGGCAAAGTCCGTTGGGATCCCTTGCTTATTGAATTTGCAGGTCATTACTATCCCTCTTTTAGTCTGCAGATAGCTGCTGCTTATTTAGGGTTGTCCCGAGGAGATATAGCTGTCCGGGTAGGTCAATCAATTCGTTTGGGAAAAACAATTTTGCCGACCAATACCCAAGGGATGATGCTCATCAATTATTATGGGGGCAATCAAACTGTTCCCCATTATTCAGCGGCTGATGTTTTAGCGGGAAAAGTAACTAAAGAAGTTTTTAAAAATAAAATTGTCCTAGTGGGGGTGACGGCTGCGGGAACTGCGGCGGGCGTCCAAGACCTGATGGCTACTCCATTTTCTCCGAAATTTCCTGGGGTAGAAAAACATGCCCAAGAGGTGGCCTCTATTATTCAGAACAAATTGATTTTCCGGCCCATATGGCTACCCTTTGGGGAATTCATCTTCTTAATAGCTGTGGGAGTATTTCTAACCATTATTATGCCCCAAACCCGGCCCATTACCTCCTTATTAATTTTGGGCCTTACGATAGTAGTCATAGGTGGGATAATGGTCGGGGCAATCTTTCAGGGAGTATGGGTAAAGGTATTTTTCCCTCTGCTATTAGCCGTAGGGCAATATCTATTATATGCGGGTCTCAGGGGTAGAGTGGGGGAAGAAATAAAAGAAGTTACCATAGAAGAAAAGGGACCCAA
>JBNAWB010000034.1:0-15850 GCA_049699975.1 Thermodesulfobacteriota bacterium | reverse complement strand
GACCCAAAGCAGTAACCGAAGATTTGTTTGAGGGCGCTGGCCCTCCGAAGAAAATTGGCCGTTATGAAATTCTAAGTGAATTAGGTAAAGGGGCTATGGGAGTTGTTTATAAAGGGCGTGACCCAATTATTGGTCGTTTAGTGGCGATCAAGACAATTCGCTTTGACCGTCTTTATGAAGCTCAAGAAATAGAAGGTTTAAAAGAACGTTTTTTCAATGAGGCCCAAGCAGCAGGAAAATTAATTCACCCGCACATAGTCACTATCTTCGATGTGGGAGAAGATAGAGGACTTTCTTTTATGGCCATGGAATTTGTGGAAGGGGAGCCATTGAGTAAGTTTACGAGCAAAGAGCGCTTGCTTCCTTTAGAGAAAGTTATAAACTTAATAATAGAATCTGCCGAAGCTTTGGATTTTGCTCATCGCCATGGAATTGTGCATCGAGATATTAAACCAGCGAATATAATGCTTACGCCAAGTGGAAAGGCAAAAGTGATGGACTTTGGTATAGCCAAACTGCCTACTTCCACCCTTACCCAAACAGGGTCGATCTTGGGAACTCCAGCCTACATGTCTCCGGAGCAAATTAGCGGGCGGGAGCTCGATGGCCGTTCAGACCTTTTCTCCTTAGGGTGTGTTTTCTACGAGTTAATGACTGGAGCCAGACCATTCAAAGGAGAGAACCTCTCTGCTCTATCTTACCAGATTACCCAGGGAACACCATTGCTACCCTCGGCATTAAATCCCCGAATTCCTTCAATTTTGGACGTTTTTATGCTCAAAGCCTTAGCCAAATCTCCGCAACAACGCTTTCAAAATGGCCAAGAAATGGCCACGAGCTTGAGGGAAATTATAAGAAATGGCTTAGAATAAATGAAAATATTGACTTTTTAAGCTCCGAGTATATAATAAGATGTTTAATCATTTTCTTAAAATAGATAATAAAATCTTCCGCTTTTTAGCAGTTCCATTTCATAGAGGAAGGGAAATAAGGTCTAACATCAGGTGGTTAAAAGACCCTTGTGGTTAAAAGACCCTTAAGGAGGTTCAAATTTTGCAAATATTTAAAGAGTACCCTTCCTTGAGAAATTTTTTAAATCCTCTGCCAGGAGGATGTTTTCTGCAAATCTCCTTAATCTCGGATAATCAAGAAATCCTGGAAAAAAGCAATTTCCCTTTTTTAGAAGCTACCCATTCTGACCCATGGCATAGATTAATAAAAGGCAAATTTATTACCGAGGCTTATTCTGAGATTCAAGAAGTTTTTCTTTTAATACCCAGAGACAACTATTTGCTCAAAAAGGACGAATTATGGCCAATAACAAATTCCAGTATTGACCAGAACTGGCAAAGGGCTTTGCTCAAGCATTGGCAAGAGAAATCATCCATTTTTTTATCCAACCCAATAGATGAAAAAAAGGAATTGCTTAGTCCCTGGGAGCCTTTGATTTTTTGCAAAAAACAAAAAATCTTTTTCCCTAATTTATGTCCCCACTGTGGAAAGGTTTTGCACTTATGCCGCGAAGATGATCTCCTTTCTGAATATAACCTCCCTTCCTATTCCCAGACTTTGGAACGCTACCTGTATTGCCCATCTTGCTCTAAACAAGGGAAAATGGAATTTTTTACTTACGCCTCTAACCATGCTCACCCTCATGTCAAAGATAGATTGGCTTTAATGGACGGCCTCGGTAATTTATTATCCCTGGAGCTTAAAGAAGACATATTTCCTTGTAAGATATGTCAATACCAGGGCGAGTGCTTTGGAGTCAAGAATTTAGTTCGGGAGCGAATCACGCCTTTTTCCTTCTATCCTTTTTATATGCTTATCTTCAAAGCCAGATCTTTGAATGCCCAAGATTTTATTTCTCTGCTTGGCGGCGCTGAAGAGAAAGAATTGCACGCAGAGCTTCAGCTAAAGCAGGAATGGGGCAGAAGGGAAAGTTTAAAATCCTTTTTCCAAAATAAAGATCAGCACGCCCATCACTTATTTGGGAATAATAAAGATAACTTTTTTATAGAAGTTCTTTATCTGAAGCTGACTTTCTTGCACGGCGTTATCCAAAAGCTTTGGGGCGAGAATAGCCCTTTGCCTTACCCTGAAATCGGCTTATCTTTAGATCGGATTTGGGTCGACTTGCCTGCCCCAGGTCTCTTACCGACTTTCTGGGACTTTCAAGTTGAGATTATTGATTTACCCCCAGCCTTTCCTCTGTCTCCCTTTTCTAACCTTCCTTCGACCGAGACTTTTTATTTTCTGGGCCAACTTTGGTTTTATACGCTCTTAGCGAATAAGAGACAAAAAATTTCTCAAGTTTACTCTGCCTTAGGAAAAGCAAGAGAAATCATCCTTAAAGCCGAGTCTTTTTCTTTTGTGGAAATTTCCCCAGCCTTCTGGCCGGAAAATATATTTTGGAATCCAGATGGGCCAAAGGTTCCTGCCTCTTTTGTACCTTTATGGGAAGAATCTTTGAAGTTAGGATGGTCCTTGTTGAGCTTAAGTTTGCCGGAGAAGTCTACTTTATCATCTGAAAATTTTTTGAATAAATTAGGCAAACTTCGGGAAGAAATTAAAAATCACCTTTTCCAATTAAAAGGGCCCGAACCTAAGGCTACATCTTCCAGAGAAGATGCTACCATAAGCCAAATTTTAAAGAAGTTATTAGCTGAATGGACGAAAGCTGCCCAATTGCCCGCCGAGGAAGCCATGGAAACATTAATCCTGACTCCGGGGCTGTTTAAAAAAGAGGTTACTCCGCCAACGGTGGCTGATGAAACTCCAGAGACAGTAATTGTTTCTCAAGAAGATTACCAAAAGACCAAGCCTTCAGCTGCACCAGAGTTGGAAGAAGCTATCCAAACGGTTATCCTCCGGCCAGAATCAAAAAGGCCGGAAAAACCTGCCATTCCTGCGGCCCAATCGGCAGATGAAGAAGTGGCCCAGACAGTTATTCTTGGCGCGCAGTCCCCACCGCCAGATGATTTGGGTGCCGAAACAGTTATTATCACCCCTCCTTCTAAGACGGCCAGTGAAAGAAAGAAAACTTATGCTGAAAAATTAGGCCAAGAAGAAATTCCAGAAATCGCCCCTGCCCGAAGAGAAGAGCAAGACGAAATTAAAGAAGATTTACTTTCAGAAACTGTGATTATTCAGCCGAAAAAAACATCTGAGAAGGGAAGGTATGGAGGCAAAAAGTAAGGACCTCTTTTTGGAAAATTTAGCCGAAGAATTGCGCGGAATTTATCGAATTAATCCAGCTAACGCTGAAAATTTAATCACCAGTTTTCTGGCGGAAAAGTTACAGGCTTATCCTCTCGCAGAAAAGATTAATATCTTAAAAAAATTGGCTCAGCTCTTTAATCAATCCGCAGAGGGATTTTTCTACCCCTCAATCCCGCAGGAGTTAGCTGACCTTTTTTCGGCACTTTTCGGCAAGCGGTATTCTCTCCAAGATCTTTCTTCCCCTGATGCTCTGGAAAAACTGACCGTATCTTTGAATACAGTTTTTGATACGTTGAATCAAATTATAGGAGTAATCCAATCTACTCTCTTGGGGAGAAAAACAGAATTAGAAACAATCCGTTTGGTTATCGGCTCGAATATAGCGGGGGAAAGCCCCGGCGGAGATTCACTCCAAAATTATTTAAAGCAGATCAAAGACGCTTTTCTTGTTTCGCATAAGGCTTTCCAGCAGGCTGCGCAGACCAAAATGGGGGAGATATTGCAGGAACTCGATCCCGAGCGCATTGCGGCTGAGGGAGAGGGTGGATTTGAGTTTGGTCCTTTGCGGAAAGCAAAGCTTTTCGATCTATATAAAGAGAAATATATTAAGGCCAAAGGTTATTATGAATCCGGGCGTTTCCTTGAGGAATTATTAAGGGAGTTTGAAAAAAGTTGCCAAAAATTATATGCCATGGTAGACAGGGGGGAATATGAAAAAGCACATTAATTTATGGGGAGTACTAATTTTAGGTATGTTCTTTGTTTCCTGTGCTTCCAAGCCACCCATTGCTCCTCCGCCAGAGTGGCGTTATGAGAAGGATGCTATTCGCCTCCATTTAAAGAGTGATCCCCGCTTAAATCTTTATGAAGATAGTCCCCATACTTTGCTCTTCTGCATCTATCAGCTCACGGACCCTAATGCTTTCAACCAACAAAAAGAAGAAAAAGAAGGAGTGGCTAAACTTTTAGAATGTACGCGATTTGATCCGAGTGTGGCCACCTCGAAGAGGATGGTCATCCAGCCTGGACAGGATACTACGCTTCTTTTGGACCGGGCTGAGAATGCTAAATATGTTGGCGTAGTAGCCGGCTACTATCACCTCCAGAAAGACTACGCCACCAAGTTAAAGCAAGTTCCCCTGCAAGAAGAGATCAAGGGGGGGTGGTTCAGTAAGACCAAAGTGGTCAAGCCTGGAATTCTTAACTTAGAACTTTATTTAGGGCCGCAGGCTATTCAAGAAATAAAAGGGAGATAAATGGATACGCAAAGACCATTATTCTGGCATCAGGGGTTGTTTTTGCAGCCCCAGCATTTTCAGCTTTTAGATTTATCTTTTCAATCGCTATTAATCCCCTTTAATCAATATGGGCAGCCCTATTTCTGGGGAGTTGGGGAAGGGGAGGTTCAGAGAGGTGCTTTAGCTAACCGGACTTTTAATATTTTGAAAGGAGAATTCCTCTTTCCTGATGGCACCTACGCCGCCTTGCCGGGCAATGCCTTAATCGAAGCTCGCTCCTTTCAGGAGGCCTGGATGGAAGGCGGCAAGCCTTTTACGGTCTATGTGGGATTAAAGAAGTTTAACTATAACGGCGAGAATGTAACTATCCTCCCCAAATTGGAAAATGTGGCGGAGGTAACCACTCGTTTTGTAACTATAGCTGACCCGGAGGAAGTAAAGGATCTCCATGCTGGCGGGCCAGAAGGGAAAGTGAAGAGGCTATACTACGTCCTGAAAATATTCTGGGAGACAGAATTAGCCCAGTTGGGAGATTACATTCTCATCCCCTTTGCTCAGTTAGAAAGGGTAGGGGCTGAGATTAGGTTGGCGGAAAGGTTTATTCCCCCCGCCCTTTCTTTAGCCAGCTCAGAGACTTTACAAAACATTGTGCGCGAAATCAGAGATCAGTTAGCTGGGCGGGGACACCAATTAGAGGAATTCAAGAGAGAAAGAGGAATTCAGACTGCCGAATTTGGAACGCGGGATATGGTTTACTTATTGGCTCTGCGCTCTTTGAACCGCTATATTCCGCTGCTCTTCCATTTCACAGAGGTACCCAACCAGGTCCATCCCTGGTTAGTTTATGGTCTTTTGCGGCAAATTGTGGGCGAGCTTTCAACTTTTTCCGAAAATGTGAACATGCTGGGCGAATTAAAGAATGGGGAAAAAGCCTTGCCCATCTATGATCACCGGAATTTAGGGGAATGTTTCTCCAAAGCGCAGGCCTTAATATCTCAACTCTTAGACGAAATCACGGCTGGGCCGGAATATATTATTCGTCTCCTCTTTGATGGCACTTATTATTCGGCTGAACTAAATCCGGCAATTTTTACCGGCCGCAATCGATTTTATTTAGTTTTCAAGACAGAAGAAGATCAGCGGGAGGTTATGCATTCTTTGGTCACTGCGGCCAAGTTAAGTTCCCGGGCCGCTTTGCCTTTGCTCATTGCTCGGGCTCTTCCGGGAATAAATTTAGAACATCTACCTGTACCGCCCCAAGAGTTACCACGGCGAGCTTCTTGCCTGTATTTTCAAATAGACCACCACAGCGAACAATGGGCAGCGGTAGAAAAAAGCAATAACATCGCTTTGTACTGGGACCGAGCTCCAGAAGACTTAGAGGTGGAATTAATGGTGGTAGGAAGGACTTAGTTAAAAAATTAAATTAGGGAGAAGAATATGCCTTTATCCGATTTTTTCATGCCCGTAATTGCTTATATGCTTTATTTTCTGAAGACAGTGGACAGACAACAGCCCCTCTATGACCAGGTTAAAGCTGATGTTTCTCGCCTTCTGGCTCAAGCTGAAGAAGCGGTCAAAAAAGGCCTTGTTTCCCCAGAAGACTTTGAAGCAGGCCGTTTTGCCGTTTGTGCCTGGATAGATGAAGCCATCCTGAATTCGAATTGGCAACAAAAACAACAGTGGCAGCGCGAACAATTGCAGCGTCTTTATTACCAAACCACTGAAGCTGGCGAGGAGTTTTTTGAACGGCTAAATGTCTTGGGTTTGCATCAGCGAGAAGTTAGGGAAGTTTATTATCTCTGTTTGGCCTTGGGCTTTATGGGCCGTTTTCATCAGCCTGGGGATGAAGTTTTGCTGGAGCAATTAAAAAATTCTAACTTAAAAATTCTTACGGGTAGCTCCTTGGGGTTGCCGACGTTAGAGAGAAAACAACTTTTTCCGGAATCCTATCCTACCGAGACACTTGGCCCAAGTGCCGCACCTAAGAAAAGTTCTTTTCCTATTTTGACTATAGTAGGCATCTTGGCTCCCCTCGTGCTTTTCGGGGCCCTTTTCTTCATTTACCGCTTTATTTTAAGAGGGGTAGGAGAAAACTTTATATCGATGGGGTTTTAGATGAGAGAAACTTTATTAAAATTTTTAAAGATTTTCTTGGTAGTGGTGGCTGTTCTTTTGGCCATTGCTTTAGTCTTTGGCGTAGTTTATTTCTTGGATTGGCCATGGTGGGTGGGCATCTTTCTTTTATTAGTCCTCTTCGGTATTGGTATTGGCCTTCTTTTCTTGCGGAAAATTTTACATCGTCGGCGGGAGCAGAAGTTTGTCCAGCAAGTGATTGAACAGGATGAAGCCCATATAAAAAGCTTGACTGGCAAAGAGCGGGAAGACCTTAAGGAACTTCAGAATCGCTGGAAAGAAGCTATCGAGACTTTGCGCCGCTCCCATTTGCGTAAATATGGGAATCCGCTCTACGTCCTTCCTTGGTATTTGGTCATTGGGGAAAGTGGTTCAGGAAAGACTACGGCCATCAGCAGCGCCCGTCTTTCTTCACCCTTTGCGGAGTATACGAGAACCTCAGGAATTTCAGGGACCAGAAATTGTGATTGGTGGTTCTTTGAACAAGCGGTCATCTTAGACACGGCTGGCAGGTGGACCATTCCTGTAGATGAGGGTAAGGATAAAGAAGAGTGGCAGAGATTCTTGAATCTCCTTATAAAATACCGCAAAAAAGAACCTTTGAATGGGCTGATCGTTACTATTTCAGCAGATAAATTGTTGAGTGCTCCCCCCGAGGTCTTAGAGGATGATGCCCGCAATATTCGGCGGCGAATAGAAGAGCTCATGCGCGTTTTGGGAGCGAAAATCCCTGTATATATCTTGGTAACTAAATGCGATTTGATTCAGGGCATGGCCCAATTCTGTGATTACCTTCCTCCAGAAAGTCTTGATCAAGCCATGGGCTATATCAAAAAGGACTTGACTTCGCCGGTCGGCCCATTCTTAGAGCAGGCTTTCCAGACGATAAGTGACCACTTGCGCCATTTGCGCATCATTCTCCTCCAGCAAATGAAACCTGCGGCCATAGAACCGGGGCTTTTGCTTTTCCCGGAAGAATTTGCTGGTCTAAAGCGTGGTCTAAAAGTTTTTATGGAAGTTGCCTTCCGCGAAAATCCCTACCAAGAGACTCCCCTTTGGCGAGGTCTCTTCTTCAGTAGTGGGCGCCAGGAAGGTACTCCCTATTCTCATTTCTTAAAAGAATTAGGGTTAATCGGGGAAAAAGAGGTACTCCCGGGGACAAACAAAGGATTATTCTTACACGATTTCTTCGAGAAAATATTGCCTAAAGACCGAGGTCTTTTAGCCCCTACCCAAAGAGCCTTACAATGGCGCAGCCTAACGCGGAATTTAGGCCTCATTTCCTGGGTGACTTTGGGTATTGCAGTCTGTGGACTCCTCAGCTTCTCTTTTGTAAAAAATTTGAAGACTTTAAGAGAAGTAACGCGCGAATTTGCTAAACCGCCCATGCTGCAAGGAGAAATTCAGGCCGATTTGCAGACCATGGACCGCTTCCGCTTGGCGATCCTCAAAGTAGAAGAAGAAAATCGAGGCTGGCGCATCCCAAGATTTGGACTAAATGAAAGCCTGAAAGTAGAAATAGGCTTAAAAGAAAAATATTGTGCTCTATTCCAAAAGAATTTCCTGGCTAATTTTGATAAGGAAATGGGTGGTTTAATAACCCGCCTTACGGATTCTTCTCCAGACGAAGCGATTGGGCCGTACGTGGGCCATTTAGTAAGGCGGATATCTTTATTGAAGGCGAAACTTGCGGGAGAAGATATAGAGGCTTTGCAGAAAAGGCCACAGCCTTCATATGAATCTCCATTTGCTAAAGGCCCAGCAGTTTCTCCGGAGGTAAAGAAAAAATTTGGCGATTTATACCTGTATTATCTCCTTTGGCGCTCTGATCCGGGAGAAATCAATAAAGAAATTACCCTCCTCCAATCATGGCTTAAACACCTCCTGGCTTTGAAAGGTGGCCAATTGCAGTGGTTAATCACCTGGGCCAACGGCCAAGGCCTCCCGCCGGTAACGCTTACTGAGTTTTGGGGGGGACAAACTCAAGCCGGGGAAAAAATAATCCCACCTGCTTATACTCGTAAAGGGAAAGAGCTGATGGAAAAATTTCTCAAAGAGGTGGAGATGGCTCCTCCAGATCCCATAGCGCTCACTAAACAAAAGGCAGAGTTTGAGAAGTTTTACCAAAAAGCTTGCTTCGAAGCTTGGTACCAATTTGGCCTCTTTTTCCCCAAGGGGGCCGAAAGAATAAAGGGCAAGAATCAATGGCAACAGATGGCCGCTAAAATGGCTACGGACCAAGGTCCGTATTTTGAGTTCTTGAAGCGCTTAACGCAAGAGTTAGAGCCCCAAATTAAGACGGAGGGCATTCCTTTATGGGTCAGCCAAGTTTATCAAATCCAGGTGGCCAAAGCTCCGGCAGCGGTCTCGGGTATCCTCACCAAGGCTGCCGAAGAAGGAAAGAAATTAATTGGTAAAGGGAAAAAGACTATTACTCAGGAGCCTCTACCCGGAGAAGATATTGCGCAAACTAATAAGATTTATCAGGAATATCGCAGCGCCCTGTCGGCCATAGCTCCTATAGCTACATCCCGCCAACAGGCTTTTCAGTTGGCTACTCAGGTATTCGGGGAAGACCCAGTAACGAGCAAATCTCCTTTTTTCCTTGCTCAGGCCGCCTTAAGCAAGCTGAAAACTTCGGTAGGGGGAAGACCTTTGGATGGGATGGTAGTTAAGCTCCTTGCAGGCCCCTTAGAATTTTTTGCCCATTTTATGCGGATGGAGGCAGCTTGCCACTTGCAGAGTCAATGGGAACAGATGGTATTGGCCGAGACTCAAGGAGCGGCCGATCAACAGGCGACTCAGCTTTTATTAAGTCCGGAAGGGCCGGTATGGAAATTTGTCAAAGGGCCTGCTGCTCCGTTTATTGGCTGGAACGTGCAGAGAGGCCACTATAGTAAAGAAGCTTTAGGGGGAAGTATTCCCTTTGATCCATCATTCTTTGCCTTCCTAAAGCAGACGGCGACGAGTAAACAGACGGTAACTAAAACTAATTATGTAGTGGGTATAAAAGCTTTACCCACCGCGGCCAACGCTCAGGCAAAGGTGCAGCCGCAGAGCACTAAGTTGGAATTAATGTGCGGAGGAACTACCCAAAGCTTAATTAACTATAACTACCCTGTGAGCAAGAACTTTCAATGGTCACCCGACACCTGCAGCGATGTTTTGTTACAAATAGAAATAGGGGATGTAGTGGTGAAAAAGAAATATACGGGCTACCAAGCTTTCCCAGAATTCCTCCAGGATTTTAAAGGAGGTCTCCGTACTTTCTTTGCTAACGAATTTCCGGCTGAAAAAGCGGCCTTGGACCGCTTAGGAGTACAGTTTATTCGGGTAAAATACGAATTTACGGGGGAGTTGCCGGCTTTAGGCAAGTTGATGACTCTTCCCAAACAAGCGCCGAAAAATATTCTCCGCTGCTGGGATCAATGAAACTATGTCATGGCAATGGAGCGCCTGGGGAAAGCATCCCGCATTTAAAGATTACTTCCAGTTAGGAGCTACAAATCCTTTAAGCAGTGGTATGGTGGAGTGGATGAGAAGCGGATATGCCCAGATTAAAATAGACCAGGGCAAGTTTTTTTCCTGGCGTTTCTGGATGAGAGGGTTGGGAAAGCAAGGATTAGCCTGCGGACTCCTCCGGGATAGTAGCGATGGTTTGGGGCGTTCTTATCCTATTTTACTGATGGGCATAGGTTCTCTTCCCCACTGGGAGAAAAATTGGGACCTTCTGCCCATAGCCTTCGAGGCATGCTGGAATCAAATGGAGAGCTTGACGGCCAAGTCTTTTAAGACCTTGAAAGACTTTGAGGAAGAAGTAATGAAGATCCCTTCCCCTGCGGAGTCATGGGAGAAGATGGCCCAAAGAAGGGAGCAAAAGGGCGAGCGAGATTTACAAATGATAGAAGCACAAGTGCGCCAAAATTTAGCTCAAGACCCATTTTTTATAACCTTAGATCAAACTTTGGCCGGGGATCCGATTATCTTAATTTCTTTCTATCATTATTTTTGGAGAAAAGGAGGAGAAACTATCCCCAATTCTATTTTCATGGGTGGAAGTTTAAACAAGACTTTTTTAGCTTTTTATCGGAGACCACTCCTCCCCAAAGATTTTTCTGATTTGTGGTCTGATTCTTGGCCTGGAAAGCAGGCCCGGGAGGCTTAAATGGATCTTTTGGTTTTGGGTAAAGAACCAATTCAACCTGATCAGCCAGCAGGACAAGAAGCACGCTATACCCCAGAGTATGAACAGTTACAGGCGGAGATTGACAAACTTTCTTTGCCTTCCGCATCCAGCGGGGTAGATTGGCGAAAAGTAGAAAACTTAGCCGGCATCATTTTGTCTCAAAAATCCAAAGATTTGGCCGTGGCCAGTTATTTAGCTGTAGCTCTTATCTATAATCGCCAGGTAGAAGGATTGGCCATAGGGTTGCAAATTTATCGAGATCTCTTAGAGAACTTCTGGGAAACCCTTTATCCCACCAAAGCCCGCATGCGCGGACGCGTACGCACTATGGAATGGTGGGTGGAAAAGATGGAGACGGCTTTGGCATCTTTACCGCCTGCTTCTTTCTCCCCTGAAGTTTTTCAAAAAATTAAAGAAAACTTTGATCAGATCGATGACTTCATCAGTCAGAATTTGGAAGAACCTCCGGCCTTAAGCCCTTTGCGGGATTACTTGAGAACTATTGAAGAAACGGCCATAATCCAACCTGCTGCGGAGGAAAAGAAGGTTGAAGAAGAACTTCCCCCAAAGTCCACCACCACTCCCTCCGCGCCGGCGCGGGAAGAGCCCGAAGTTATCTCTTCGGCGCAGGAGGCGCAAAGAGCTCTCAACTCGGTCTTAGCTAAGCTGCGGGAGATTGCCGCCTATCTTTTCCAGGAAAATATGGCCAATCCCCAAGCTTACCGCTTGAATAGAATGGCTTCCTGGAGCATAGTAGATAATCTTCCTCCAGCTGCTGATGGGAAGACCAAAATACCATCCCCCCCTGGTCAAGTCAAAAATAGTCTGAATGAGCTGAAGGCCAAAGGAAATTATGAAGCCTTGTTAAAAACTGCGGAGGGAAAAATTAGCCAATTTATCTTCTGGTTAGATTTGAACCGGCTGGTAGTGGAAGCCTTGCTAATGCTGGGCCCAACCTACCAGGCTGCAGCTGAAGCTGTAAAAAAAGAAACGGCTTATTTGATCTCCCGCCTTGCGGGTTTAGAGGAACTTGCTTTTGCTGATGGTACCCCCTTTGCGGACTCAGAGACCAAAGCATGGCTGAAAGAAATAGCAGGCAGAACGGCGGTTACTCTCGCCGCTCCTTTATCCAGCTTGGCTTCGGCCGGTATTCAGGAAGATGACCTTATGGGTAAAGAAGTGGAGAAAGCGAAAGAGCTGATCAAAGAAGGAAAAGTTTTGGAGGCCATTTCTGGTTTGCAGCAGCAGATGCATAAAAGCTCTTCCGGCAAAGAGAAGATTCTGTGGCGGTTAGCCATTGCCCAACTTTTATTAGAGATGAAAAAACCCCGGCCGGCGCGTCCTTATTTAGAGCAAATATTGAAGGACATAGATAATTATCATTTAGAAGAATGGGATCCGGACTTGGCTTTACGGGGCTTGAAAACAATTTGGCTTGGTTGGAATAATACTCCTGAGCCAGGCTTAAAAGAAAAATTAAGTGATATTATTTGGCGCATTGCCAAGCTTGATTTAGCCGAAGCCATGCGTTTGGGTTTGAATTAGGTAAGGTCTACGATTTTCGTAGAAAATAAAAATTAAAAAGGAGGTAGTTATGGCCCGCGAAGCATCTGTTGCCCCCAAGGAGAGAGTAAACATTGTCTATCGTCCGGCCACAGGAGAGGCCAAAGAAGAGGTAGAGTTGCCTTTAAAATTGCTTGTTTTGGGCGATTTTACAGGCCAACCGGATGATCGACCCCTGGAAAAAAGAGAACCAGTGGAGATTGACAAAGATAATTTTAACAGTGTTTTAAAAGCCCATGGAATTAGTCTGAACCTTATTGTCCCTAATAAACTTTCCGGAAAGCCCGATGAAGATCTGAAAGTAAAATTAAACATTGAATCAATGAAGGATTTAGAGCCGGAAGCAATAGTCAATCAGGTTCCAGAATTAAAGCGGCTCTTAGAATTACGTGAAGCCTTGAAATCTTTAAAGGGGCCGATGAGTAACATTCCCGAATTTCGCAAGAAAATCCAAGAATTGATTAAGGATGAAAATACGCGCAACCAACTCCTTAAAGAAATTGGAGTTGGGGAGTAAGGAGGGATGAATATGGCAGAAGAACAAAAAGCTATGGCCGGCCAAAAGGAAGCCATGGAACAGGTCTCTCTCTTAGATGAGATCGTCCAAGCTACGCAGCTCAAACCAACAGATGAGACTTATTCTTTGGCTAAAAAAGGAGTAGAGGCTTTAATTGCCCAACTCTTAGAACCAGGAAAGGAAGCAGTGCGCGTCTCAAAAGCTCTCCTTGATGAAATGACGGCCGAGATTGATCAGAAACTTTCGCTTCAGCTCGATGCCATCCTCCACCATCCCGAATTCCAGAAGATTGAATCAGCTTGGCGTTCCTTGAAGTTTTTAGTCGATCGAACTGACTTTCGGGAAAATATAAGGATCAATGTGCTCAATGTAAGTAAGGAAGATCTGCTCGCCGATTTTGAGGATGCTCCGGAGATTACCAAATCCGGCCTTTACAAAATTGTTTACACTGCTGAATATGGCCAGTTCGGCGGAAAGCCCTACGCAGCGATGATTGGCAACTATGAATTTAGTGCTCATCCCCAAGATATGACCCTTTTGAAGAATGTGGCCAGCGTGGCGGCTATGGCCCATGCCCCATTTATTACCGCAGCCAGTCCCAAGTTCTTTGGCTTGATGGACTTCAATACTCTACCCCATCTAAAAGATCTCAAATCTATCTTTGAAGGGCCCCAATATGCCAAATGGCAGTCCTTTAGAGAGTCCGAAGATGCTCGTTACGTAGGCTTAACGCTACCCCGTTTCCTTTTGCGGGCGCCATACGATCCCGTGAATAAGCCGGTGAAGGCTTTCAATTACAAAGAAGATGTTTCCGCCAGTCATGACCACTATCTCTGGGGTAATTCGGCCTTCGCTTTTGCCTCGCGCTTGACGGATAGTTTTGCTAAATACCGCTGGTGCGCTAATATAATTGGCCCGGCTGGAGGAGGAGCGGTCGAGGACTTGCCTCTGCATCAGTATGAAGCTATGGGCACGGTCCAAACCAAGATTCCTACGGAGATTTTAATTTCCGAGCGCCGCGAATTTGAACTTGCGGAAGAGGGGTTCATTGCCTTGACCATGCGCAAAGGGACAGACAATGCCGCTTTCTTTTCGGCTAACTCGGCCCAGAAACCGAAATTCTTTGGGATTAGCAAAGAAGGGAAAGAGGCCGAGCTCAATTACAAACTGGGCACCCAGTTGCCATACATATTCATCATCAGCCGCTTGGCCCATTATTTGAAAGTTATTCAGCGCGAGAATATCGGCACCTGGAAAGAGCGAGTTGATTTGGAAAGGGAACTCAATGAGTGGATTCGGCAGTATGTCTCAGACCAAGAAAGTCCCTCGCCAGCAGTGCGCAGCCGACGACCTTTACGGCAGGCGCAGGTGACCGTAGAGGATGTGGAAGGCGAGCCCGGATGGTACCGGGTAAATCTAAAAGTTAGGCCCCATTTCAAATATATGGGTGCCTTCTTTACTCTTTCTTTGGTGGGCAAATTAGATAAAAAATAAATTGCTTGGCACGCTAAACACTTAGCCGTTTAATTAATAAAATTTAAAAAGGAGGAATTAGTTATGCCGATGCCATTTCACATGTCTTTGACGGGAGAGAAGCAAGGGAACATTTCAGAAAAAGCTTGTGACATACAAGGGCGGGAGGATACCATCCTCTGTCAAGCTCTAAATCATGAGGTTTATATTCCTCGTGATCCCCAGACTGGGTTACCAACGGGGAAAAGAGTTCACCAGCCTTTGACTATTACCAAAGTTTACGATAAATCGAGTCCCAAACTATATCAGGCGCTCTGTAGCGGGGAAAGAATGAAAGATGTGACCCTCAAATTTTATAGAATAACCCCGGCAGGGACTGAAGAACATTACTTTACCATTAAATTGCAGAATGCCATCATCGTCTCCATTAAACCTTGGGTGCCCAATACTCTGGATCCCAGCCGGGAAAGCTTTACCCATATGGAGGATGTTTCTTTTACTTATCGCGACATAATTTGGACGTGGGTGCCTGACGGAATTGAAGCGCAAGATTCATGGGTAGCGCCCAAACAATAAAGATTGTCTCCTCCTTAGTCTGTTTATCACCATGGAGGCTGTGTTTTAAGGTCATGGCGAGGGAGCGTTGGCACTGGAGTCCTGTCCCGATTAAGAGGAGGGAATGCCTGCCCTAATGAGCCGACCAGGCGCTTCGTGCTCGCCATGACCATATGTAATTGCCGCCATACCTTTGGGGAGATGCGGAAAGAATAATAATTATGAGAGAAGAAAGGCTGCTGGAACGGATTAGAACCTGGAAAAAAGAACCTCTCCGCAGAGGAAAAGAAGAGCCGCGGAGAGTTATTGACTCTGTTTTGCGGCACCTCCGCCGCATCCTAAACACCAAGCAAGGGAATGTTTTAATTGCCGAAGATTATGGAGTGCCTGATTTTTCCGATTTCTTGAATGCCTTGCCTGATTCTATAAGAGACATTGAAAAGAATATTCGGGCGGCTATTCAGAAATATGAACCACGGCTAACCGGCGTGCGGGTTAATTTCATTCCCCAAGAAGATGATCCCCTTTCCTTGCGTTTTCAAATTACGGCGCGCTTGGCTATGGATGCCAAGACCCAGGTGTTTATAGAAACGATTGTGGATGCTGATGGGCAAGTAGAAATAAGGGGCTAAAGTTATGTCCTAAAAATAAAAAATAATTTTTTCATCTGCCCAAGGAGATTGTGGCGCAATGGAGTAAAAGGACCGAAGGGAGGTCAGAGGCAGGCCAGAGGCAGGCATGAATGAAGAAGCATCGGCGGGAGAAGAAGTTGTTCAAAGTTTACCAGCAATTTTCCGCAAAGGGTGGGCGGCTTAAATATTCTTATCAATTTGTAGGGCAAGCCTTTATGGCTTGCCAAATGCGGCAAGGGTCAAGCCCTTGCCCTACTGCTGCCGCCTCCTTCCATGGAAGAATCACTGCCTCATGATTCTGAATGAATGCCTGCCTCTGGCCCTTTCA
>JBNAWB010000033.1:0-22932 GCA_049699975.1 Thermodesulfobacteriota bacterium | reverse complement strand
CCCCTCCCGCCTGTCTCCTGCTGGTGAGAAAAATTAAAACTGATCGACGGTCAGGCTTTTGCTCCTTGCCCACCTTCACTTTTCCATGAGCTGATGTTTAAAAGAATTTAAAGAGGAGAGGGCAGGTAAAAGCGAGCGTTCATTTGCGGGAGGATGGAAGAAAACAAAAATTCTTTGAGCATCTGCCAGCGTTAATGGTTTAATTTGGGTTAGACTTTCTATGGTCGCTTCCCGAATTTTTTGCAAACTTCCAAAAGCTCGCAGAAGAACTTTCTTTTTTATTTCCCCAATTCCGGGAATTTCATCGAGGATTGTCTCGAGGCCTTTTTTACCCCGTAATTTTTTGTGATAATTAATGGCAAACCGATGAGCTTCGTCCCGAATTTTTTGCAGATAATGCAAAACAGCAGAATGAGCGGGAAGAAGAAGAGGGTCTTTTACATTAGGCAGGTAAATTTTGTCGGCCCTCTTTTCTTTCTTTTGACGAGAGTCATCATCTTTGTCTTTGGCTAAGGCGATGGCAGAGATATCTGAAAGATGAAGGTCATGGAGAACAGCTAAGGCGACATTGAGGTGGCCTTTGCCACCGTCAATAATCAGGAGATCAGGTTTATCTTCTGGGCCAGATATTTTACTATACCGCCTTTGCAAAATTTCATACATCATGGCGTAGTCATCTGGAAAAGCAGGAGCGTGGATTTTAAAGTGGCGATATTTAGAATGATCAGGTTGACCATCGCCAAAGGTTACCATAGAGCCCACAGCCAAAGTTCCCATAAGGTTGGAGATATCGAAGCATTCTATGCGCCGGGGTAGTTTGGGTAATCGTAATTTTTCTTGCAATTCTTGAAGAATTAATTCCAGATTTGCCTTTTCCCCTATTCTTTTTTGAAAGTTATTTTGGGCATTTTTCAGGGCCAGTTCCACGAGTTCTTTTTTGGGGCCCTTTGAAGGGACAATAATTTTAACGGGTTTTCCTTTTTTTTCCGAAAGCCATTCGGCCAGGAGCTGGTTGTTTTCTATGGATAAGGGGAGAAGAATTTCTTGGGGTAGAGAAGTTGCGGAGGCATAATATTGTTGGATAAAAGCAGACAGAGCTTCTTCTTCAGGAAGGTTTAAGCGAGAGAAGGAGAAAGATTTGTGGCCGATCAATAATCCGCGCCGGAAGAAGAGGATTTGAAATTCCCACAGATTCGCCTGGCGATAAAAACCAAAGACATCTTGGTCCGTAGGCACAGCCAAGGAAGTCTTCTGTTTCTCTAAGGTCTTTTCCACGGCCTGAATTTGATCCCGCAGGCGTGCCGCCTCTTCAAAGCGAAGTTCCGCCGCAGCCAGGGACATTTTTTGCCGTAAAATTTTTATTAATTGATCGTTCTTACCTTCCAGAAAAAGAAGGGCCTCCTCAGCCAGTTCTCTGTATCTCTCCTTGCTTATAAGGCCACAACAAGGGCCCAAGCATTTTTTGATTTGAAAATTCAAACAGGGGCGGGAGCGATGGCGAAACTCAGTCTCCCGGCAAGAGCGCAAAGGAAAGAGCTGGTGCATGAGCCGGATAGTTTCCTTCACCGCGGCGCTAGAAGCAAAAGGCCCAAAATAGCGCGCCCCATCCTGTTTTATTTTCCGTACCAAAGTGAGGCGGGGGAAGTCTTCTTGGAGGTTAAATTTAAGGCTGAAATAAGTCTTATCGTCTTTAAAAATAATATTATACCGAGGCCTATATTTTTTAATGAGATTATTTTCTAAGAGCAAAGCCTCTTTTTCTGTATCCGTGATGATAGTTTCTACTTGCTGAATTTTGGGCAGAAGGAAACGTAGGGAATAACGAGCATCAGCAGAGTTGGTAAAATAAGTTTTAACCCGCTGGCGCAGATTTTTGGCCTTGCCCACATAAAGAACATTTCCTTCGTGGTCCTTCATCAGATAAACGCCCGGAGAAGAAGGCAAGTTTTGAATCTGTTCCTCGATCATCTATTCTACTCCCCGATAAGCCAATTCTTTCGCTTCCAGCGCTTTTATCCGGTCCCGTAAAGTTGCCGCTCTTTCGAAGTCCAAACGCGAAGCTGCCTCGCGCATCTCTTTTTTCAGGCGAGCAATTAATTTGGGAATTTCCAGCAGGGATATATATTCTTCAGGTTCTTCAGCAGCTAAGGGGACAGTTACGTAATCGGCTTCATAAATAGAAGCGAGAACCTCGGGAATGGACTTTTTAATCGTTTCGGGGGTGATCTTATGTTTCCGGTTATAAGCTTCCTGGATCCGCCGCCGCCGCTCTGTTTCTTTTATGGCTCGCCGCATGGATTCTGTAACTTGATCAGCATAAAGAATTACTTTACCTGAAACATTACGCGCCGTACGCCCAAAGGTTTGGATCAAAGAAGTTTCAGAACGTAGAAATCCTTCTTTATCGGCGTCCATAATGGCCACCAAAGAGACTTCGGGTAAGTCTAAACCTTCCCGTAATAGGTTAATGCCAATAAGCACATCAAATTTGCCCAAGCGTAAGTCTCGAATAATTTCCGTTCTTTCTAAGGTTTGAATATCAGAATGGAGATACTTTACTTTTACCCCCAGGTCACTATAGTAATTAGTGAGATCTTCAGCCATCCGCTTGGTTAGGGTAGTCACCAAAACCCGTTCGCCCTTAAGGGCCCGTTTCCTAATCTCCTCCAAAAGATCATCGACCTGATAACGAGCGGGGCGCACTTCCACTTGGGGGTCTACTAAGCCGGTGGGCCGAATAATTTGTTCTACTACGCGGCCCTGAGCCTTTTCCAGCTCATAAGGTCCCGGGGTAGCCGAGACATATATTACTTGCGGAACCCGTGCCTCAAATTCCGCAAAAGATAGAGGACGGTTATCTAAAGCGGAAGGCAAACGGAACCCATACTCCACTAATGTCTCTTTTCGGGTGCGGTCTCCCCAATACATCCCTTGGAGCTGAGGGACGGTAATATGGCTTTCGTCGATAAAAATTAAAGCATCATCGGGAAAGTAATCCAGGAGAGTGTAAGGGGGTTCACCAGGTTTCCGACCGTCGAGATGACGGGAGTAATTTTCTATGCCCGTACAATAGCCCATCTCCGCGAGCATCTCCAAATCAAAGTTGGTCCGCTGTTCCAGGCGCTGCGCTTCGAGGAGTTTGCCCTGCGCGCGCAATTCTGCTAAACGCTCAGCCAGTTCCTGGCGGATAGACTGAATGGCTTGGCGCAAGCGATCCTGAGGAGTAACATAATGGCTGTTGGGGAAAATGTGGACATGGTTAAGCTTGCGGATGGTTCGGCCCCGCAAGGGGTCAATCTCGGAAATAGATTCTACTAAATCACCAAAGAATTCTATGCGGATGGCTCTGTCTTCTTCGTAAGCCGGGAATATTTCCAAGACATCCCCTCTAAGTCGAAAAGTTCCCCGATGAAAATCATAGTCATTGCGCTGGTACTGGATTTCTACTAAGCGGGAGAGGAGGTCATCGCGCGAAATTTCTTTTTGATCTTCCATCAAAACGATCATCCCCTGATAAGTCTCTGGCGAACCTAAGCCGTAGATACAGGAGACAGAGGCCACCACAATTACATCCCGGCGGGTAAGTACGGAATGAGTAGCAGAGTGGCGCATCTGATCTATTAAGTCATTTATGGAAGCGTCTTTCTCGATATAAGTATCGGTAGCTGGGACATATGCTTCTGGTTGGTAATAATCATAATAGCTCACAAAATATTCCACAGCATTTTCGGGAAAGAGCTGGCGAAATTCCTGGAATAATTGGGCCGCCAAGGTTTTATTGGGAGCAATAACTAAAGTTGGCTTTTGAACGCGGGCAATTACGTTAGCCATTGTGAATGTTTTTCCGGAGCCCGTAACTCCCAAAAGAACTTGGTGAGTTAAGCCTTGCTCTACTCCCTGGACCAATTTTTTTATGGCTTGCGGCTGGTCGCCCTGAGGTTTAAATGCAGAAAAAATTTGGAATTTAGCCATAGCCCATTTACGGCGGAGTAGAAGTTAATTTTTTAGCTTTCTGACGGAATTTTTCGGCCTCTGTGGGCTTGCCCAGAGTGTCGTAGAGGTTGGTAATTATGGACAAGTCTTTTAAAACGCGATCTTGGCGCCCTAAATATTCATTTATCCGCCAAGCCCGCAGATGGTAATTTAAAGCCTTTTCTGGCTCACCCATTTTTTCATGCAGTCTTCCCAGATGAGTCAAATCCGTAGAAATGCCCAAGGAATTTTCCAATCGCTGGTCAATTTCCAAAGCAGTCTGAAATGAATTCAGCGCTTTATTCCAGTTTTGGCGCGCCTGGTAGAGCTTACCCAGATTATTTAAAGTAGCCGCCATCCCCAATAGATTTCCTGTTTTTTCATGCAATTTTTGCGCCTGCAGATAATAATTAAGTGCTTTGTCATCTTCTCCCAAAGCGCGATAAGCTAAACCCAGATTATTTAGACGGTCCGCTTGCCCCCGAAGGTCTCCTTTTTTTTCTTCCATAACCAAAGAGCGCTTGATAAATTCCAGTGCTTCTTTGGGCCTATGTAAAGATATAAGGACAGCGCCAATTTGGTTGAGATTCAATGATTGGCCATCTTCATTGCCTATTTCCAGGTTAATAGCCAGGGCGCGTTCGAAAAAATTAAGGGCCGCTGAATACTCATCCATGGTGTGGTAAATCATACCTAAATTATGGAGGCTTAAGGCTACGCCTTCCCGATGGTCTATGGATTCATATATCTGAAGGGCTTGGGTAAAATAGCGCAAAGCTCGCCCATTATTTCCTTGGTCAAAATATTCCCTTCCTTTACGTTCCAATTCTATTGCTTTAGCTTTTTGCCTGGACAGGGGCTGGGAAGTAGCACAACCAGTGCTCAAGATAAGCAGGCAAATAGAAAAAATGGTTAAGGGCTTATTCAGGCCAGAAAGGGGAATGATTTTCATAATTAAAATATTAACAAGCAGGAGGGAAAATATCAAGATGTTGTGCAATTAAAGAGAATGTGTTAAAAATAATAGAGTCTTTTAGCAGAAGAACGCAAATTAGAGAAGCTTAGACTATTAGATAAATATATGGATTAATAAAGAGGGAAATTTTCCCGGGAGGGGACTATCATGGCCAAAGATGAATTTGAACAAATAAGAGAAAAAGTTCATCAACTGGTAGGAGAATTTTTCCGAGACTTTCGCCCCTTGGCCTATCAACCAGAAAGATCTTTCCACCCACCTATGGATGTTTATGAAACAGAAGAAAGCCTGATGGTAATCATGGAAATTGCAGGCATGAAGAAGGAGGATTTCCAAGTATTTGTCCAAGAAGATTTGCTTTCTATTTCCGGAACTAGAACAGAATTTGCCCCTTCTCCTAAAACCCGGCTGCACCAAATGGAAATAGATTATGGATATTTTGAGCGAACCTTGCGCATTCCTTTCCAGGTAAAGGCTGAGGAAATAAAGGCTACCTATCGCGACGGCTTTTTAGTAATCACGGTGCCCAAAAGGTCAGAATCTGTTTCTAAAACTGTGGAGGTGAAGCTCTCATGACCATAGAATCTTTTTTGCTGGCGGACGAAGCAAAGGTAGTCATCGGAGGTTCTGGAGAAAATGAAATGCCGGGGAAAGGAGAAGGAGCAAAGAGCATAGATATCCCCGAAGAATTGCCTATTATCCCGATCAGAGAAGCTGTGCTTTATCCGAAAATGGTTCTCCCTCTCATAGTTACCCAGGAGCCCATTATCAAACTCATTGATGCTGCGCTTTTAGCTAATAAAATTATTGGCGTGGTCGCTTTGAAAAGCAAAGAGGCTGGTGAAGTTAAGCCTGAAGATTTATTTTCGGTGGGGTGTGCGGCCTATATTTTGAAGATGATTAAGATGCCTGATAATACTTTGCGTTTGCTCATCCAAGGCATGGCCCGCATAAAAATTACCGAGATTACCCAACAAGATCCATATCTGCGCGCAAAATGCGTCCCTTTGCTTGATCAATTTGAAGAGACTCCTGATTTGCCAGCGCTCTTGATGAGCATAAAAGGCGTTTTTCAAAAAGTAGTGGAGCTCTCGCCTCATCTACCTGGGGAACTAGCTATTATGGCTATGAACTTGGATGATGCCAGCGCTTTAGCTGATTTGGTAGCTTCTACTTTAAATATTTCGCTAGCCGATAAGCAAGCCATCTTGGAGACGCTTAAGGTCAAAGAAAGGTTAGAGAAAGTAAACGTGCTGCTCAATAAGGAGTTGAGCGTCTTAGAGCTGAGCTCCAAGATTCAAAGTCAGGTGCGCGAGGGCATAGACAAATCCCAACGAGAATATTTTTTACGGGAACAGCTTAAAGCCATTCAAAAAGAATTGGGGGAAAGAGATGAACGACAAATAGAGATTGAAGAGCTTCGGCGGCGCTTACAAGAAGCCAAACTTCCTCCAGAAGCTATGAAAGAAGCCGAAAGGGAATTAGATCGTTTAGCCAAGATGCCTCCGGCCGCTGCGGAGTACACCGTTTCCCGCACTTACTTGGAGTGGCTTATTGAACTTCCCTGGGCTGTCTCCACTACTGACAACTTAGACATTGCCCAAGCCGAAAAGGTGCTCAATGAAGACCATTACAATTTAGAAAAGGTAAAGAAGCGCATTTTAGAATACCTTTCCGTACGAAAACTTAAAGCGGATATGAAAGGGCCCATCCTCTGCTTTGTCGGACCGCCAGGTACAGGCAAAACTTCTGTGGGTAAGTCAATCGCCCGCGCCTTGGGGCGAAAATTTGTGCGCATCTCTTTAGGGGGAGTAAGGGATGAGGCAGAAATTAGAGGACACCGGCGCACCTATGTGGGTGCTTTGCCAGGACGTATTATTCAAGGTATTCGTAAAGCCGGATCCAACAACCCTGTTTTTATGCTCGATGAAATTGATAAAATAGGGATGGACTTTCGCGGAGATCCTTCAGCGGCGCTGTTAGAAGTCTTGGACCCCGAACAAAATTATGCTTTTTCTGATCACTATTTAGATGTGCCTTTTGATCTGAGCAAAGTAATGTTTATAACCACGGCGAATATTTTGGATCCCATTCCAGCTCCTTTACGAGATCGCATGGAAGTCTTGGATCTTCCTGGCTACACCGAAGAAGAAAAACTGAAAATTGCGCAAAATTATCTTGTGCCCAAACAGATAGAGGCTCATGGTCTAACGGAAAAACATATTCAGTTTACCGAAAAGGCCCTGCGGCGCATTATCTTAGAATATACGCGGGAAGCAGGAGTCCGTAATTTAGAAAGAGAAATTGCCACTATCTGTCGCGGCGTAGCCCGCAAAGTAGCCGAAGGTCAGCAAGAACTGACTATTATTGATGAAGAGAAAGTTTCTACTTACTTGGGGCCAATTAAATTTTTCTCAGAAATAGCCGAGCGAACAGCCGATCCCGGAGTAGCCATTGGCTTAGCCTGGACGCCCACCGGAGGGGATATTCTGTTCATTGAAGCGACCCGCATGAAAGGGAAGAAAGGCTTTACCTTGACTGGACAATTGGGGGAGGTAATGAAAGAATCAGCCCAGGCAGCTCTTAGTTATATTAGAGCCAAGGCTAAAGAGTTAAATATTCCCGAGAATTTTTTTGATCATAGCGATATTCATATTCATGTTCCGGCTGGCGCTATACCTAAGGATGGACCATCGGCGGGCATAACCATCTTTACGGCTTTGACTTCTTTACTGACGGGTAGGCCGGTACGTAGTGATGTGGCCATGACTGGAGAAATTACCCTGCGCGGTTTAGTTCTGCCAGTCGGTGGAATTAAAGAAAAAGTACTAGCTGCGAAAAGAGCTGGAATTACCAATATAATTTTGCCCAAAAAGAATGAAAAGGATCTGGAGGATATACCAGAAGAGGTCAAGAAAGAGATAAAATTCCATTTTGTCCAACGCATGGATGAGGTAATCCACATTGCCCTGCAAGAGAAATCGCCAAAATAAAAAAGGCCTTCTTGGTGGAGAAGGCCTTAGGGGTAGGAAGGTTGGGCTAAGGGAGGAGATTTAATACTCAGGTTCTTGATATTCGAAGACTTTGCCTTCATAATTTCTTAAAACTACTTTGCCTTTATCCTGAGAAATTAAATAAGTTGGTCCTACGGGGATCTTTCCGCCACCCCCGGGGGCATCGATTACAAAACTGGGCACAGCGTATCCGGTAGTATGCCCCCGCAACTTTTCGATGATATTGATCCCTACGGCAATGGGAGTGCGAAAATGTTCAGTGCCCATGGCCAGATCGCATTGATAGATATAATAAGGTCGCACGCGAATTTTAAGAAGTTCATGCATTAACTTTTTCATAATGGCCGGCCGGTCATTTATTTTGCGCAAAAGGACAGTCTGGCTTCCTAAAGGAATTCCGGCATCAGCTAAAAGAGCACAAGCCCGCTTTACTTCTTTGGTGATTTCTTTGGGATGAGTAAAATGGATGCTCATCCAAAGAGGATGATATTTTTTGAGCATAGATGTAAGCGCCGGAGTTATTCTTTGGGGTAAGGTCACCGGGGCACGCGTGCCGATGCGGATTATTTCTACATGGGGTATTTTGTGGACGCGAGCAATAATACTTTCTAAACGGTCATCTTCTAAAAGGAGTGGATCACCCCCGGAAATCAACACATCCCGAACTTTTTTGGTAGCTTGGATATAAGCTATAGCTTCATTCAACTCATCTTCAGTTATACACTTTTCACTCGATCCTACCAAACGCCGCCGGGTGCAGTAGCGACAATAAACAGCACATTTATCGGTAACTAAAAGGAGAACCCGATCTGGATAACGATGAACTAAGCCATGGACTGGAGAATTTTCATCCTCGGCACATGGATCTAAGAGGTCATGAGGGGAAACATGAAATTCTTCTAAGGTCGGAATAGCTTGCCGGCGGATGGGGCAGTTGGGATCATTTCGATCCATCAATTTAACAAAATAAGGGGTAATGGCTGTCGCCAATCTTCCTTTGGAAGCTTCAATGGCGGAGACTTCTTCAGGACTTAAATTTAAAATTAATTTTAATTGATCAGCTCTGGTAATACGATTCTTAAGCTGCCATCGCCAGTCATCCCATTCAGCAGGAGATGCGTCTTTCCAAGGATTTAATTGGTTTTCTTCTTCAACTTCCAGAAAATTTAAATATTCGTTCTTGTTTCTAGATGGCTCCCAGGGGAGCTCGGTACTGCCAGATACACTCATGTTTCCCCCTCTAATTCAAGCTTTGGACTTTGTAATTCTTCCATCGCTTTTTGGTAAGCAATTTTATATTTAAAGCCACTTTGCAAATATTTCCAAATTAATTCTAATTTTTTGAAGTCTTCTTCACTATATTCTCTGGTTTCGAGTTCGCCCATGGGAATTCGCTTGGGTTTTATATACCCTTTTTGTTCCAAATAATATAGCTTATGTCTGGGAATATTTAATTTTTTTAATATATCGGAAGTCCTCATGGAACATCTCCTGAGGAATTAAAGTCAAAAATGAATCTATAACCAAATCCAAATTTATTTTTCTACAGATTAAATTAATATAAAAATTTTGTCAATAGAAAATTTTAAAAAATGCAAAATTAATAAAAATTTTTTAAAAGGCAATAATTAAATCGGCAAGATTTTGGATTTCTTTAAAAAAAAGAATCATCCTCCGGCGTGGGGCACAACCCAATATATTTCGTCTCCTTCTTTTAGCTCAATCGAATCATATTCTTCAGGGCTAACTATTTGTCCGTTGAGCATTAAAGTAATATGATCAAAGCCGGTTTTATCCTTAAGAAATTTAATTACTGGGTCATCTTTTTTATTTTCTTTAATTATATTAAAGACTTGAGATAATTTTATTCCGGGTTTAAAATCCTGATTTTGAGAGTTGATTACTATTCTCATAATCTTTCCACCTCTTTTATTTGAAAGAAGATGAAAAAACTTATAAATATTTTAAGGTTCAGAGAGTTCTAAGGCAATTCCACCTAATAAACTTTTCTTAGCAAAAGCGATGCGTTTTCCTCTTATCCCGATCTTGGGTTTTTCGTCAGCCATTTCAACTCCTCGATTTTTGAGCAGTTCAATATCAGATTCAATTTCGTCAGTGAGCAG
This sequence comes from Thermodesulfobacteriota bacterium, assembly GCA_049699975.1. GTDB lineage: Bacteria > Desulfobacterota > SM23-61 > SM23-61 > SM23-61 > CAZAGD01. Next base: position 12,847 of record JBNAWB010000033.1, on the reverse strand, counting down.
GCAGAAATGGTGAATACTATTTCCCCTTTCCTTGACTAAGGTAGCAAATTCCCCATCGTCACTGTTATCTTGAATAAATTCCAATCCTACGCCCCCTAAATTTACTACAGCCACTTTCATTTTTCTTTCTGGAATATCTTTTATAGGAGGCAGGGGGAGATTAAGTGCTTGCGTAAAAGCTTTAAGAGTTTGTTCAATATTCTTAACCGCTATGCCGATATGTCCTATTCCTTTGATCATTTTTTCCTTATTTTACTGCCCTTAAAAAAGTATTGGCATTCATTACCTGCCCGATTTTGGGGAAGATATAAGTTTCCGCGTATTTTTGTTCTTCTTCAGTATCTGTGCCCGTACAATCAGCCAAAACAATTACGCGATAGCCTTTATCGTAAGCTGAGCGGGCACTCGACTCTACACACCAGTTAGTATGAAAACCAGCGAAGGCCACATATTCTATTTCATTGGCGCGGAGGAGATAATCAAGGGCTGTTGAATGAAAGGCATCGAGGGTCTTTTTTCCTTCAACAATTATATCTCCTTTTTGCGGGGTAAGTTCTTCAATTATTTCGGGACCCGGAGTTCCTTTTAACCAAGCTCCTGTGCCCCAATCAGCCTTCATTTTCATTTCTAGCCCTCGCAGTCCAGCGCAAGCTGGCCCACCCTTTTTAAGCTCTGGAAATCCTTTTTCAAAAGGATGGAAAGGTACATAGAAAATTTTTATCCCTTTTTGGCGTGCTTTGGCGAGTAGGTTCTGCAAATTGGCTATCACATTTCTTTTAGCCAATTGATCTTTTATATATTGATACATGGTTCCACCAGGTTTAAGAAAATCATTTTGTGGTTCTATTAAAACAATAGCAGTTTTGGATGCGGGAATTCTCATTTTTTCCTCCTCCATTAATATATTTAATATTTACCAATTTGTCATTTTAAGTCTCGCTCTTATATTATATTAACTATTTTGCCGCTTCGCCAAAGGAAATTAGTAAAAAATCAATTGGGAAAGTTTAAAAAGGGGCTGAGTAAGACCAGCCCCTTTTATTTTTATATCTTAGCAGCGAATTCTTCCATACCTAAACGCCTAAGCAGCTCTTTGGTGGGCTTCCCGTCTTGATCCCAGCCCCGAACAGCATAATACTCCAGAATAGCTTCATCAAGTCCGATGGGTATTTTCCCGGCGGCCGGTCCTTCCGTCACTGGTTCCATGAAGCGTTTCGGGTATTGGAAGTCGTGTTCTTTCTTCCAACCATAACGAATATTGAGCAGTTTCTGCAAAGTGGTAATGCGCTCGCCACATTTGCGCAGATCATCCAGACTCCAACCTAAGCCACAAGCTGCATTAAGCGTGTTAGTTAGGTCAGTTAGCGTATAGCCTCGGAATTCTTGGAACTTGCAGTGTCCTGCAGAATTGATGATATTGCAGTAATCATGGAATTTAGCATTGCGATCAGCAGCATTTTCCCAAGACCAGCGCTCTTCATTCTTGACTTCACTTATCCCCCATTCGGGCAGGCGGATATGGCCGACCCAAATATGCTGAGAATTGCCGCGCTCATGGTTTGGACCAGAGGCGCAGCCTGTGCAATAATTTAAGGCGGAGATATATTGGGCTCGCCAGTTATGCGCCGCAATTTCCTGGCCTTTCATGGCTACGGCCCAATTCTCGGATCCACCGCCGAGCTTCTGGGCAGCATATTGACACCCTTCGCCTAAGAGATAGGCCAGGCCGCCTTCTCGTAAACCAATCTTCTTAGTTAATTCCACGATCGCTTCTGCATTGCCCCAGGTCAAATCAAGACCATAAGTATCTTCTTTAGTGATGACCCCTTTTTCGTAACACTCCATCGCAAAGGCAATGATGACACCTAAAGAAATAGTATCCATCGAGTATTTATCGGCGAGCTCACAAGCATAGGCCACTGCTTTTACATCCGCACACATGGTATTGAAGCCCATCATGGCAAAAGATTCGTACTCTGGGCCTTTGCCCTTAAATTGATATGGTCCTTCGGTTACTTCGCAGTAATTATGGCACTGAATTACACAATATTTGCAAGGCCATGGTTTAGCATTAAGTTCTTTAGCATAATTAGAAGCATGCCAAGCCTTCACTCCTTCAGGCCAATCGGCCAGGCGATAATTGCTAATCGGCAAATTGCCCTGGGGAGCAAAGAGCTCTGTGGCCATGGCTGTACCTACGCGTTTTATCTGCAGCCATTCAGACATCTGGGAGTCAAGGGTCAGAACTCGCCGATTAATTTCTTTGTTCAGACGATCTAACTCATCGGGATCATGATAGGAAGGTTCTTGGGTACCTCTGACGGCTACTCCTTTAATTAATTTTGAGCCCATGACCGCTCCTAAACCACAGCGGCCACAATAGGATTTTTTGCGGGTTTGGATATTGGCAAAGCGAACAAGTCTTTCTGCAGCTTGACCAATAGAGACAATCTCAAAGTTTTCGCCTTCGGCGGCGCGAATGGCATCTTCTACTTCATAAGCATCTTTTCCCCAAAGATGGCTGGCATCTTTCAAAACCGCTTTGTCATCATCAACTACCAAATATACTGGTTTCTCGGCCCGTCCATAAATGACGATGGCATCATATCCGGCTTGTTTTAGCTCAATACCAAAACTGGCTGTAGCCGCCGAATCCGCGTTAATATTCATGGAAGGGGAAATGCCACCCGCGGACCACTTTGCTGCTCCTGTTTGTTTTACACCGTTTAAAGTACCCGCACCTAAAGTAAGACGATTAGCCGGGTCAAAAGGTGTAGTTCCTCGGGGGCTTTCTTTCCAAAGATAATAGGCAGCCAATCCTGCCCCCCCTAAAAAATACTCATAAATTTTGTCGGGCAGCTTCTCTACCTGACAGGTTTTGTTGCTCAAATCCACTTTCAAAACTTTGTTCCAAATGCCTTTCATGAATCATTCCTCCTTTCCCCTTTTAAAAAGGCAAATTAATATTTAATTTTTGCCCTCCTGAAAAAATTATTCCTTGCTTATTTTTAAACGTCTATGGGCCTAAAAATTAGAGTAATGGCCATCACGATAAAAACCATGGTCTCTGCCCCTTGCGACCAATATCTGGCTGTAATGGCCATGACCATTCCCAAAGCAAAAGCAGAATAGAAGGTTCCTTTGAGGTTGCCCATACCGCCCACAATGATCACGGCGAAACTGAGCAAGAGAATAGAAAGGCCCATATAAGGATGAACGGAGCTGATGGGCGCGTATAATACACCTCCCAAAGCAGCTAAGGCACTTCCCAGGATAAAGACGAAGGAAAAATATTTATCCACATTAACGCCTAAACATCTAACCCCATCTTTATCTTCTAAAGCCGCTACCACAATTTTGCCGACGATCGATCTTTTAAAGAAGATATTCAAAGCTATGAAGAGGAGAATGGCAATGGAGAAAATTATTACGCGATAGACAGGAAAAGACATGTCTAAAAAGGTTATATATTTTCCAATAGGGTCACTTAAGGGATATGGATTAACGCCCCAGATCCATTTAATAGTGTCCACTCCTATTAGCGAAATAGCAAAAGTGGCAATGAAAGTATAATCGAGAGATTCTCCATATAACCTTCTAATTACAAAGCGCTCAATAACATAGCTTATAGGCACGACCACTAAAATGGCCAAGAGAGCTGCGGGAGTGAAATAGCCTTTAAGGGCGGCTAAAAGAGTAATCAACGCATAAACTCCAATCGTATAAGTCAAAGTATGGGCAAAATTGATTACTCTCATAGTGCCAAAAGTTAAGGATAAGCCTATAGAGATAAAGTAAAGAATAGCCCCAATAGTAAAGCCGTAGATGAGCGTATAGGTCATCTATTAACCTCCTCCGGAACAGAACTCATCACCAGTTTTCTTTTTTGGAAAATGCCCAACTCGCTTTGAATATATCCCCAAACTCCTTTGCGAAAACGGAAAGTAATAATTAGGAGAGATATACCTAAAAACATCTCCCACCTCTGAATGTAAATGGGCAAGAAATTGCTAATGATCATATAAATGATACCGCCGGCCAGGGCCCCATATAAATTGCCTGCTCCGCCAATCAGACAGGCAAAAACTACACCCACATTGCTATGGACATCCATTACATTGGGGTTTACAAAATTATAATTAAGAGCAGTAAGGGTACCAGCCAGACCGGCAATTGCTCCGGCGATAACAAAAGTTATCCATTTATATATAAAGGTATTATAGCCAAGGAAGCGCACCCGGTTCTCATCTTCTTTAATGGAGCGAATAAGCACACCGTAAGGGGCAGAAGTTAATTTACGCAAAAAATAAAAGACCAGTAACAAGCAAAAGAGGGTGAAAGCAAACATAATCGGTCGGCTGCCAAAATCAAGGAAGCTTTCCGGAACAGTGCTTATTCCGAAGCCATCTTCACCGTTGGTTATTGTTCGTAAAGGTGAGAGAACCAAAAAGAAACCTATATGATTGAAGGCTAAGTTCATTAAGGCAAAGCAGGCCCCGGTGGTGCGCACAATGACAAAGCCCAAGATCATGGCCAAGACAGTAGCGCTAGCTAGGCCAACTAAAATGGCCAGCAAAGGATGGGGGTTAATATATTTTAAGAAAAGACCTCCACAGTAAGCCCCGGTTCCCAAATAGAGTAGATGACCAAAAGAAAGCCGCCCCATATACCCGTAAAGAAGATCAAAGGAGAGGGCGAAAATGCAAAAGATCATAAAATCAGTTATGCGGTGCACAGACAAGATGGGGGCTAAGATAAGAAAAACGCCCATAATAATGAGGAATGTTAGCCATTCTTTATTTTTAGTCTCCGAAATTGTCAATTCTGTTGGTAATTTTTTGAGTTCATTTGCTTCCATTTGTTCATCCCTTTTATTTTTGGCGATTTTAGAGATACTCTTCCAAGGCTTGGGTGTTGGCGATTTCAGCTTTGTTATTTATTTCGCGCACTATTTTCCCTTCTTTTAAAATGTATACCCGGTCGCCTAAGCGATTGACCATGGCTAAATTTTGCTCAACTATGGTGGCGGAAACCTGGGCTTTTAGATTGCTCAATATTTTTTCAATATCGTTAATAACAATCGCGGCCAGCCCTTGAGTTGGTTCATCGATCAAGAGAAGTTTGGGATTACCCACTAAGGCCCGTCCGACTAAAAGAATTTGTCTTTGGCCGCCGCTGAGTTGGCCAGCTTTGATATTTAAAAAATTTTCCATTTTGGGGTAAATACTCAGTGCTTTTTTTAAAGCCTGATCGATGGGCTCTTTGCTGGCATGAGCGGCAATCTCAATGTTTTCACGGACAGTTAAGTTGCCAAAGACTTTTTTTTCTTGCGCTACATACCGGACTCCGCGCCGATAAAGTTCTTCGGGCGAGAGGCCAACAATTTCTTCGTCTTGGTAGACGATGGACCCCTTTTTAGGGCTCAAAAGTCCGATAATGGTTTTGAGCAAAGTGGTTTTGCCCGCTCCATTACGCCCAATGAGGAAAGCCATCTGGCCTTTTTCTATTTGCAATGATACATCGTGCAACACCATTGCGTGACCATAGCCTACATCTAAATTTTGCACAGCCAACATTGAATTTTAACCCTCTTTTAAAAGTAAAAAATAATTAAGCAGTTGAAGCGTTAGTTTCGCCCTTTCCCCAATAACATTCTTTTACGGTTTTGTCATCGAGCACATCCTGCGGATTACCCTCACAAATAAAATTTCCTTCGTTCATGACAATGAGGCGTTCTACTAAGTCAACTATCTTAGATAACTTATGTTCGATGATGACTAAAGTGAGGTTCTTTTTAATCCGGTTGAGCAATTGGAGCACTTCAGAGATTTCGATATCGCTGAGACCGGCCAGAGGTTCATCGAGGAGAAGAATTTGGGGATTAAGAGAAAGAGCAATACCGATCTCTAAGAGCCTTTTTGAGCCATAAGAAAGCTCGGCCGTGGGTATAGCAGCTTGGTTTTCTAAACCCACTAACTGCAAGGCCGTAAGACAGATTTTTTGAATCCTTTCCCCTTTGGTCGAGGAGAAAAAGAATCTGCGCCAAGAAGTTTCTTCAGTTTGGAAACGGATGCTGGAAAGGACCAAATTCTCCCAGACTGTTAAAGAATTAAAAACAGAGACGAGCTGAAAAGTACGCACGATACCTTTGAGAACTCTTTGGTGAGGGGGAATATGCGTAATTTCATCTTGGAGAAAGAAAATTCTGCCCATGGTCGGGGGAAAGAAACCAGAAAGAAGATTAAAAAAAGTTGTTTTCCCTGAGCCATTGGGGCCAATAATTCCAGTGACTTCCCCTTCTTGAAGAGAAAAATTAACTTTATTCACGGCAATAAGACCGCCAAAATGTTTACTTAAACTTTCTGTTTTCAGGATCGTATCCACTTTTTCTCCTCAAATTTTTTTTTCAGGCTAAGCGAAGAGATGGGGAGCAGGCGGAGAAGCCTATAGAATAAACTTCTCCGCTAATTTAATTTCTATTCCCAACCCATTTCTTTTAAAGGAAGGAGAAAAGCATCCCCTTCATACGAATCAACTACCCGAGCAAAATCCCACTTCATATCCTTTCTTTCCTTAGGTCCCTTTCCTTCCACAATAAAGGATGAGTAACGATAATGAGGCCGGCCGTCTATTCTCCATTTGGCTGGACCTTTAACGCTCTTAAATTCGGGATTGTCCATCAGCGCCTTATAAACTTTAGCCGGTTCTAAAGAGTTAGCCAATTGGACTCCACGGAGTACTTCTTTCATCCCGTAATAGCCCATCATAGCATAAGGATCTGGGGGTTCGCCATACTCTTTTTTCCACATTTCGGAAAGTTTTTGAGATTCTCGTACGACCAATGGATCTTTAAAACCAGTCATGTCGTGATACCAAAGCATTCCGCAAGTTACACCTTCCAAAGCTTCAGGGGGAATACCCACTGCAAAAGGATTAATGATCCAATTGAAGAATATTTTGGTCTTCTTTCGCAACCCCATTTCGTAAACCTGTTTCAGAGCATTAATCCCATCAGACCCCCAATGTCCCATCATTACTACATCAGGATTAGCCTCCTGGACCTTAATGATATAAGAAGTGAAGTCCGGAGTGCCCACAGGTGACCATACTTCAGTTATCTTTATTTGGGGATATTTAGCCTTAAAGATCTTATGAGATCCCGCAGCCGAATCTCGCCCATAGGCATAATCGGGCAGGAATAATACCACATGTTTGGGTTTATAAGTCTTGCCTACATAATCCGCCGATATTCTACCTACAGCTTCAGTAGCGCCAAGAACATTTAAAGTATAGGGAGCTTTCTCTTTTTTGAGGAAAATAGTTTCAGGAATCCCATTGGTGGGCATAAACACAATTTGCTGAGTCCGGGCCTGCTCATTCAAAGCTTTAGCTACGTGGGCAAAGGTGCAACCTACGAATAGAGTCACTTTTTCATCTTGGATTAATTCTCTAAATCGGCGAACAGCCACATCTGGTTTAGTTTCATCATCGCGAATAACAGCTTCTACCTTTACTTTTTTGCCGCCTAAAAGTATACCACCCTGATCGTTGACTTCTTTGATAGCTAATTTGGCTCCATCTAATTGGATTTTGCCAATGGGGGCTCCCGCACCACTCATGCTGTACATGACGGCCACTTTTATCTTATCTACTTGAGCCTGTAGGTCGCTACTGAAAGAAAGACTAATCAGGGTTACCATTGATAAAAGACAGAGAATTTTTACTAATTTACTCATTTTGGCCTCCTTATTTAAATTTAAATTTTTAAGTTAGTGATTTTTGAATTAGGCTTTATTGATCCCTCCTTTCTTTGGTTTTTAAATTTAGAGGTCAGCTCTCATTTCAGTCAAACCAGTTACCGCACTCTGTTTCTTTTTTACATTGCTATTTTTTACTTTAGCCAGGAAAATTTCTGTAGTGGTAAAAATAGTTGCTTCAAAGATATGTCCGCCAAAAACGTTCCCATAAGCCATTCCTAAAGTCGCATGTAAATGAACCACTAAATCTCCATGTTTAAGGGCTCCAAATTCCCCCACTAAGGGAAAGATATTTCCTTCTAAGGTAAGCAATTCAAATGGGCCATATTCTTTCATCAAATTTGTTTTATCAACATTTACCGGCAGTTCTATCCCTGTTTTTAAATCGCGGAAAGCAACGTCACAGAGGCTACCTATGGCCGAAAGAATCATGGCTCGCTCTATTTTGTTCTCTTTACAAACTTCCACAATTCTTTTGAAGAGGTCTTCTCCAGGCTGTAATCGGAAGAAAAGAACTTCCGAAAGATCCACTTTTTCTAAGAATCTTGGCTCCATCTCCTGCGGATTAGCTATTTTTAACATTGTTTCCCTCCTTTGTATTTAAATTTATCCTCCGACATACATGGGCAGAATCGTAATTTTGTCTCCTTCTTTTAATAATTGATCTTCCACTACATAAGGGCTGATTACTTGATCATTGTAATTTATGACGATATATGGATTTAACTTATTTTCGCCTAAATCGTAGACTTTATTGGCCAAGGGAGAATAACGTTTGGCCAAATTGGCCAATAATTGCCCAATGGTCGTGCCTGCGGGAATTTTTTCCTGGCGCACACACCGCATAGGAGAGAGATATGTAAAATCTCCCTGCAATTCCTTGCTCAACCATAGCCATAATTCCACTTGCACGCTGATCATTCTTTATAAATTGCCTTTATCAGATCTGCCAGTCCTAATTTTTGTAAAGTTTCGGGGAGGGGTTTTCCAGTCTGGGGATCCCAACCCATTAAGCGATAATAATTTTCCACCATCCAATCCCATCTGGCCATAATGTTTTTCCCTTGCGCAGGGCCATCTACCGGAATAGATCCATAACGCGGAGAAGGTCGTTCGTCTTCCTTTTTTAAGCCATGAAGAAGATTGAATACCCGTAGTTGATTGACTATCCTACGCCCTATGGTAAAAGCGTCTTCTAAGGTTAATTTCCAGCCCGTAACGGCATTAACGCATTCTAACTGGAGTTTGGGATTAGGACTAGCAAATCGGCAGGTTCCTAAACAGTCATCAAACTGCCGAATGCCATTAAACTGCGCATTGAGGGTGGAAACTTCTTCGGGAGAGAAGGGGTCACTAACTAAAGGCATATCAACTAATTGCGTATGCACTCCTGCCCATGTTGATTCAATTGTACTGGTATTAGAAAGGCAGGTATCAAAGAGTTCGGCCCATCTTCCTCCCCGGTGATCATGGCTTCGGGGGGTGCAGCCTTTTTCAGCATAGATCGCCCATTTAGCCGCCTCCCCGCCTATTTTTTGGGAGGCTCGTTTTACTCCTTCAGCTAAAAGATCGCCAATTCCTTCCCGCTTGGCAATTTTATTCAACAGCTCTTTAACCGCCTCCACATTACCCCATTTCATATCCAGGCCATCCAAGTCTTTTTTAGTAAAAATCCCCTTTTCATAACATTCCATCACCCAGCCAATGGTCCAAGAGGCTTCATTACAATCCAAGCCTAAGCGGTCAACTTCCCGTGTAAGCATGACTACTGCTCCCAGATCAGTATTGCCAATTTGGGGTCCCCAGGCTGCCAATTGTTCGTATTCTGGCTCTTCTCCCACGAAGCCTTGGTATGGCCCTTCCGTTACTGTAACTTCTTTTACATGGGCCATGCGGCACATATAGCAAGGCATAGAACGGATTTGGAAGTGGGTACGCATGTACTGACCATTCATTCTTTCGTGTTCCGGATATATATTAGTGGTATAATTTTTCACGGGGAGACAACCAATGCCATACAAAGCAGAAAACCCCCCGCCAGATCCCCATTGGTAAAAAGGACCAAAGTTTTTAGCAAATTCAAAAACGGCTTCGTTTTTTTCTTTAAAGAGCGCGGGATCCTTTATGGGAAAGTTTCGAGGGCCCCGAAAAGCGACCACGGCTTTTAGATTTTTAGATCCCATAACAGCTCCCAGCCCATTATGGGCCACCACGTGACCTCGATCACCCACAATGGCGGAATAAAGCACACCATGTTCACCCCCAGGCCCTATGGCGTAAATACTGACATCTTTTTCCTTAACCCCCAACTCTTTTCTTAAGGCGTCCTCCGTTTTCCAGACATCTAATCCAGCTAAATGACGGGCATCTTTAATTTCTGCTTTTCCTTCTTTAATCAACACATAACTGAGGTGGGGAGCTTTTCCTTGAAAGATAAGGGCGTCGTAGCCCGAGAACTTGAGGTAAGCACCGAAATAACCATTGGCTTGCGAAGAACCGGCCAAGTTGGTTAACGGACCTTTAGCTACTACATTGAATGTGCCTGCACCATAAAAGCCGCTGCCAGCTAAGGGGCCAGAGGCCCAAATCATTCTATTTTCAGGAGCCGACCAGGCCACTCCAGCCGGAACTTCTTGGTAAAGATACCGAGCGCCAAATCCTACTCCACCTACCCACTGCGCAGCGAAATCTTGAGTTAAGTCTTCCCTAAATGTTCTGCCTGAAGAAAGATCGATTCTTAAAATTTTTCCCACATATCCGCCAATATCCATAAAAACCTCCTTTGCCCCTAAGCCGAATTTTTCCTCTAAAATGCGCGGCTAAATTAAATGGGCAGGTCTTGTAATTTAGCTAACAACTTTTCCGCCCTTTGGGGATTAAATATCCCGCATTGACAAGGTTTGGCTAACTCTACGGCAGCCTCCCGAAGGGACTTTTTCCCTTTCTTGACCTGGTGAACCATCTCGCGGACTAAATTGGCCGCGACCATGCCATGTCCGCACATTGTGGTAATCTCCAAGACTGGACCAGCTGGTAAAAGTTCTAATTTTCCGTGAATGCCTCCGGAAAATTCCACAGTATGCATATTCAATCCAGCTTGCTGGCAGAGCTGGTCAGTTATTTCCACTAAGCCACTCACAATGACGGATGTACCTAATTCCGCCTCTTGCAGTTCCTTTAGGATCTTGCCCACTACACTTTTGTCGGTAAAGACAAAGTGCACGATAGAGTTATCGCGAATATTATTATAAATGGTATCTCGATCAGTGTTGAACCGATTGCCCGTCTTCATATCGCCATAATTCAAGGGGTTGTATTTTTCTAAAATTTCAAAAAATTTTTTCATCTTCTCCGCTGAGCCCCGGGCATTTACAGTCTTAGCCGACATGGTAAAAACCACAAAGTCTTCTCCTAAGTTTTCTAAGGTACCTTGTCTATGTAAAGTGTGGGTCATTTTGCCAATCTCCTCTTGCTTATGCTTTAAATAATGGTCGGCCTAAGCCTACATTAACTTTGCCATTAGCCGATCTAAATAAACCTGCTTTTTCGATCTCCTGGAGAAGGGGAATTTCTCCTTGGGGGGATACTTTACTTATGAGATCTAAACTAAATACGGTGTCTATTTCTTGAGCTACTTCTTTGATAGCTTGGAAAACTTGCTGGGCTTTTTCTATAGGAATAGTAAATTCTACGATGGCCGACAAGACCCTTTCGTCGCGGACTTCTTTTTTGAGCTCGCCGGTCTGGGGATTGCTGATAAGCTGGGTCAGCGGATTAAGGGGCTCTAAGGAGACGCCTAAAGAAACAAGTTTTTTAATAGCTTTTTCAGCGTCCCGGAAATACGTCCCTATTCCGGGTCGGCCAAACTCCATACCTATCCCTATAAATCCATCTCGAAATCTTCCGGTTACGTCGTTGGTCTTCATTTCTTCCGTTCCCCGTCCGGGAACATCAGTTCCCTCATGAACATATAATGGATCACTGAAGGCTCGGCGCAATATTCTGGGCCAAGACAATTTTTCCTCTTTGATAGCGTCCTTAGGGCAAACATCTGCCCGATAACAGACAAAGCATTCCACACATTTTTCTCGATCTATTTCCGAATAAGCTTTGTTGCTCTTTTCTTTTTTATGCCAGATAATTGCTTGCATGGGACAATAAGGTACGCATTTCCCACATCCCGAACAAGCTTCTTTATCAATTAACATTTTTTTCCTCCATTAACTTTTGCTTGGTATTTGGGGACCAGCAAGGTCCTGATGTAAACTGCTTAAGCGACGAATCAGAGAAGTGATGTGTGCTTCCATTTCTTTTTTAGCTTCCTCTGGGTTTTGATCTTCAATGGCTCTGAGTATACGCGTATGGTAATTAAGGGCATTTTTCATAGTTTCCGGCATAAGTGAAAAATAGTCAGCAATAAATTGATAGAGCACTTCCCGAATGGTTTGCACAACGCGCATTAAAACGCGATTTTTGGAGCTTTTGGCAATAAATATATGAAACTCTAAATCCTTTTTAATGAATTCTTCCGTATTATTCTCTTGGTAAGCCTCGCGCATTTGCTGGCATGTTTTCTTTAATTCCTGCAGGTCTTTAGCGGTGGCTTTTTTTGCGGCCCAGAAAGCCACAGCGCTCTCAATGCATAGACGAGCATCCAGGAGTTCGGAGACTGAACTTTTGTCCATAATCAGGGCTGAGGAGAGGCTTTCCATAAAAGAAGAAGGAGTAATAGATTTAACGTAAGTGCCGTTTCCCTGTTTCATTTCGATAATACCCATAAGTACTAACTGGTTCAGCGCCTCCCGCAGGGTTCCGCGGCTGATACCCATTTCTTTAGCCCACTTGTCTTGAGGAGGAAGTTTTTGGCCGGCCCGCAGTTCTCCGCGAATAATCTGGTTTTTTATCTCTTCCACAATTTTCGTGATCAATTTGGTGTGTTTAAAGACGGCCATTTGGGTAAAATCGTTAAATCATCAGATGATTTAATTTCTTCCTCTTTATACCTTTTTGGGCAAAATATTGTCAAGTGGAAAATTGGCTGACCGTCGATCAGTTTTAATTTTTCTCACCAGCAGGAGACAGGCGGGAGG
>JBNAWB010000032.1:16116-24053 GCA_049699975.1 Thermodesulfobacteriota bacterium | reverse complement strand
TCTTCCAATTGCTTTAAATCCTGGACTAATCCAGCCCGAAGGGGATTTAAGTGAATATAACGCACCAATTGCTGAAAATAAATTTCTTCTTGGCAGACAATAGATTTATACCTATTTTGAAATAAATGCCCGTTTCTTTTATGACGTCGATTATACTCTTGGGCATAACCAGTTAATAAACGACGCATGAAATTAGATAATCCTTTGGACCCACTGCGCAACAGAAAATGGGCGTGGTTGGGCAATAATGCCCAAGCATATATCTTGGTGTCCGTTTCTTGAACTAATCGATCCAACCGGGTTAGAAATTTTTCCCGATCAATATTATCAGCAAAAATAGGCCGATTTTCTATTCCTCTGATAATGACATGGTGTAAAGTGCTCGGTGCATCCAGTTTGGCCCGCCTCGGCATCTTCAGACTCCGAAACCTCCCAAATACTAAAGACTGTTTCTTAACTTAGTCAACAACGTCCCCTGCAATATAAAAAACGCAGATAATGCTTAGAATTATATGGGGAGATTAAAGCCTAAAAAGGACTGAGAGACTAATACTAATAAAAAACCAAAATTGTGCCAAAAATTAAAAAAATATTTTTGAACTGAAGATTTATTAATGAGAAAATTAAAAATTTCACTTTTTACCTGTCAATGATCGGTCTAATCGTTAATGGATAGGGGTCACGTCTTGATTAGTGATTTTCTCAAGATATAATACTTTGCCCATTATCAATTGATCACTAATCAAGATTTGACCCTTTGCATTGAAAGATTTGACCCTTTGCATTGATAAGGCATCTCAGAGCAGAAATTCAGGAACTTAAGATTAAATGCCTCAATTAAATTTTAAAGCTTTGACCCCTTTTATTCTTTGACCCCTTTTATTCTCTTGCTGCAATTTTTATTAAAAATCAGTTATATAATAATAAATTAAAAATTTTGATAATTAGGATGGGGCTAAATCAAAAGGGAGATTGCTCTAAAATTTAGATGAAAATTAAAAGTAAAAATATTCTGCAATTTTGGGCTCTTAATACTATCCTGTTTTTTGGATTTGCTTGCGCTACTCCTTTGACTTTTCTGGCACCTGATTATGCTTCTCTTAAACCTGCCTGCATTGCCGTCTTGCCGGCTATAAATGAAACCGCCGATGCAGATGCGCCTAATATTTTTCGCATTTTAGCCATGGCCGAACTGGCCGATAAAGGATATAAGTTGGTCGAAATAGATAGGATAGATGAGGCTTTAAAGGAAAAAGGTATTCATGAAGGATGGCAGATTGAAGCCCTAACTGCCCAGGAAATTGGAAAATTAGTAGGGGCTGATGGTCTTCTATACATTCGGGTTATGAGTTTTGGCCGGCAAATAGGCGTACATTTAAGGATGGAAGGGAGTTTTTCTCTCGTGGATGCCAAGACCGGCGAAAAAATCTGGTATTCTGAACTAAGCGCTGCCGATGATATTGTTTTAGAAGGAGGAATGGTTTTATTGGGAGCAGAATTAATGGCCGGAAAGGATAAACAAAAAAAGGCCACGGCGGCCTACTTAGCTTATCGGAAAGCGCGAATTGACCGGGCTGTAGCTAAATTCCGCGCCCATCCTTTACGCCAACAGATATTTCAATTTATAAAGCTTGATATGGATAAAATACCCCTTTTAGACGACTTCTTCTCGCGTAATTTTCGGACTCTTCCTTCTGCTTGACAATTATAAAAATAAGACTAACCGTCGATCACATTAAAATTTGAATCCGAACCGAAATTTGTAAATCCTTCCGTGGCTCATGAAGAGGTAGGTTTGAGCATGTTAAGCTAATTATCAAAAAGTTGATCCGCGGTCAGAAAATAGGACTATTGACTTTCACTGGAAGAAGAGCAAGAATTAATTATCCTCAAATTTTTATATCTCTTAATCGCCAGGAGAAACGAGCATGAAGAGATTAAATGTTAAACGCTTCCTTGTCTTTATCCTTTGCCTCTTTATGCTTATTTTTGCCCAAAAAACCATAGGAGGTGGCCCCATGGAAATTTCTTCACCAGCCTTTAAAGATGGAGATAAAATTCCCATCCAGTATGTCATGCCTGGAGCTGGCGGTAAAAATATTTCTCTTCCTCTTTCCTGGAAGAATGCCCCGCCCGAGACCAAATCATTTGCCCTATCCATGGTTGATCCGCATCCTGTAGCTCAAAACTGGGTACACTGGCTGGTAATTAATATTCCGGCCTCCGTGAACTCCCTTGCTGAGGGAGCTTCCCCAAAGAAAATGCCCCCAGGCTCTATAGAGCTAAAGAATTCTTTTGGGGACATTGGGTATGGAGGCCCCCAGCCGCCCAAAGGGACAGGCGATCACCCCTATGTAATTACTATCTATGCGCTAAGCGTAGAAAAGATTGACTTGAGCCTAAAGGCCACGCTTGCCCAATTTAAAAAGGCCTTGGAAGGCAAAGTTATAGCCTCGGCCACCATCACCGGTAAGTATGGTCGCTAATTTAAAGAAAATGAGCATTGCCGATCGTTATAAAGAAAGGTATCAAGCCGGCGATACTCCTTGGGATGTAGGCAGGCCTGATTTCAATCTTATTCAGGTAGTGACCACCAGGCCTGTTCAGCCCTGTAAAGCATTGGATATCGGTTGCGGAACGGGGGACAACTCTATTTGGCTAGCTCAGAAAAATTTCGAAGTTATCGGTATCGATACTTCGGAGATTGCTATAAAGAAAGCTATAGAGAAGGCTACCAACGCTAAAGTTAAATGCACTTTCA
The DNA here is from genome assembly GCA_049699975.1 of Thermodesulfobacteriota bacterium. Lineage (GTDB taxonomy): Bacteria > Desulfobacterota > SM23-61 > SM23-61 > SM23-61 > CAZAGD01. The sequence goes on along the minus strand of JBNAWB010000032.1, from coordinate 21,292 downwards.
AGTTAGTTGATTTCTTTACCAGCCCGGTTGCCGAAGCTCCTTTTGGCTTTGTTTTTGATAGAGGCTGCTTTCATTCCTTGAGTTTCGATGAAGAACGGAAACGCTTTGCCGAAAAGGTAGCTGCCCACTTAGAAAAAGATGGGCTGTGGCTAAGTATTTTAGGCAATGCTGATGAAAAAAGACTCGCCCCGGGTCCGCCCCAGCGGACAGCCCGAGATATAGTGAATGCGGTAGAACCTTATTTCGAAATCCTTGCGCTCATCTCCAGTCATTTTGAATCCAATCGTCCTAATCCGCCCCGAGCCTGGGTTTGTTTGGCCCGCAAAAGAAATCCCCTTTAATCTTTAACTCCATATTTCTTCTCCATTTCATAAATTTTGGGCAACCCCAGCATATTCAGAATCTCTTCATGGTCTGCAGGTGTACCCATTAATTCTTCAGAAACGAAGCCCGTCTCCTTCAGTTGTTGAAAGGCCCGTTTTACCGAAACGAAGACGACTTGATTAGTGCTTCCGGTAATGAAAATCTGGAAACCCATTTGCGCTAACTCCTCGAGCGTGGGTCGCACCAAACGCCCGCCATTGAAAAGCCGGGGCAAATCGCTCAATTCTTGAGCATAAATTTCTAAGTCCTTCATGGTCTTTATCCCATCCACAAAGACCATATCCGCCCCTGCTTCGTAATAAGCCCGACAACGACGAATGGTATCATCCCAACCATTTACGGCTAAGGCATCACAACGGGCAATTATTAAAAAATCCTTATCCTGTCGAGCATCCAGAGCAGCTTTTATCTTTTCCACATGTTCTTCTGCCGGAATCACCTGTTTGCCCGCAAAAAAACCGCATTTTTTGGGAAAGACTTGATCTTCGATATGAATAGCCGCCGCTCCTGCAGATTCAAATTCACGTACAGTCCGCCAAACATTGATTGGATTGCCATAGCCAGTGTCGGCATCACAGATTACGGGAAGATCAACAGCGCTGGTGATATACTTAGCATTTTGGACAATTTCTGTTTGCGTTATCAGTCCTACATCTGGGAATCCTCTTTCCGCGGCCGTACCAAATCCGGTCATGTAGACCGCTGGAAAGCCAACTAATTGGGCAATTTTGGCATGATAGGCATTCATACAAAAGGGAGCTACTACTAACCCTTCCGCAATCATTTTTCTCAATTTGGTGGTTGTTTTCATATTTCGGTTTTCCTCCAGGAATTTTCTCAAAATAATTTTCCCTCGGTTATTATTCTCCTTTTTCCATTTGCATTAGATTTTTTAACCCACCTGCCCGGAGAATTTGAGCTGGCGGGCTATCCCATGGCAACGCTTCTCCTTGCAAAATTTGGCCAGAGGTCAAATTCCGCACTTCGCCATTAGTTATGTTTATCCAAGCTCGATCACCTTCGGCAAACGCTGCCGCACAACCCGGGCATATTAAAACTGGTAAGCCAATATTAATGGCATTCCTAAAAAACAAGCGGGATATAGACTCTGCCACAATCACGCTAATGCCTAAGGCTTTAAATAACCGCGCAGCTGGCCGGCTTGATCCACACCCCCAATTCCGGCCGGCTATGATTATATCCCCTTCCTGTACTTGCGCTGCCCAGCCCGGCCGATTGGCGGACATACAATGCTTAGCTGCTTCTCTATCAGATATGCCTGGTTGAGCTAATACTTCTGATCCGGGCATCATCAAATCGGTGTTAATAGCATCCCCAAATTTCCAGACTTTACCTTCGAAGACCATAATCCCTCCTTGCTTCTTCTTTCTTATGAAGAATTATAGAAACTTGCGTGGATCAACGATATAGCCCACAACTGCTGAGGCGGCTACTGTAGCCGGATTGGCCAGATAGACAAAAGCTTTAGGGCTACCTTGCCTTCCTTGGAAATTGCGGTTAGTGGCCGAAATACATACTTCTCCATCCCCCAAAAGTCCTAAATGCCCCCCAAAACACACCCCACAGGTAGAATGCGTAACTAAAGCCCCAGCCTCGGCAAATATTTCCCAAATGCCCTCACGCAAACACTCGTGCCATATCAACTGCGAGGCGGGCGTGGCAATAAGGCGCACATCCGGATGGACTTTCCTGCCCTTAAGGATGCGGGCCGCCATCCGAAAGTCCTCCATTCGGCCATTAGTACAAGACCCGATGAAAGCTTGGTTTATTTTAACTTTGCTCGCCTCGACTTCCATTACTGGAACGCCATGGCCTGGATCATGTGGGCAGGCTACGTAAGGAGACAACTCAGTGACATCTAAAGAATATATATTTTCATAGATAGCATCTGCGTCCGCGGCGACCGGACGGGCGGGTCGCTTCATTTTCCCTGCTAAAAAATTCATAGTTTTTTGATCGCACAGGAAAATAGCAAATTTAGCTCCAATTTCCACTCCCATGTTTGCTATAGTAAAACGACTGTCCATACTCATTTCACTTACTACCGGCCCAGCGAATTCCACTGATTTATAGAGCCCTATGTCCGTGCCATATTTAGCAGCGATGTATAAAATAATGTCTTTACCGACCACAAATTTTTCCGGGCCAGGATATTGGCCAACAAGCACAAACTTAATGGAGGGAGGAACGCGAAACCATAATTGTCCTTTAGCTAAAACATAGGGCGCTTCTTCGTTGATGGGGCAGGAGGCGACATTGAAACAGCCATAACTGGTGCTATGGGAATCAACGCTTACGATGAGATCTCCAGGGGATACGTAGCCATGTTGCGGAAAAATTTCATGCAAAACTCCGTGGCGACCATATTCGAAAAAATTCTTGATGCCATATTTCTTTACGGCCTCGCGCATAGCGACCATATTGTTAGCTGCACCTACCGTAGGTGGCGGCGCAAAATGATCTTCCACGGCGTAGACCAGGTTGGGGTCAAAAATTTTTTTAATTCCATATTCCTCTAACCTTCTGACAGCACTGAGCGTGAGCGCTGTCCCATCGATGCGCGCCCAAACATACTCGCCAGCTTTTACTGCTCTTCTTTCCGCATGCTCCGCCAAGATTTTTTCGGCCATAGTCATGCCCATTTACTTTCCCTCCTATTTTTGAACATAATTTTGGGGAGAATTTTTTAACGATTTAGGTTCTTAGATCGTCCCGTTTTTTATTGGCGCCAGGATTTAATTTCCGAGGATACCTTGGGCCAAATAATTGATAAGGCCGTAATAATAACTAATATTAAAAAGGCTGGGCGATTCCATAGGGCTCCCAAATCTTCCTCGAATAATAAAAGGGCTTTGATTAGCTCGCGATCAAACATACCCCCTAAAATAAACCCCAAAATAAAACCCATGATCGGGTATTCCAGCTTCTTCATAAAATAACCAAAGGCTGCAAATAATAACATCACCACCACATCTACAAGTAAACCTCGCGGGGCTAAAGCTCCCACCACAGCCAGAATTAAAATTCCTGGGACTAGGGTCGCCGTAGGCAGGTAAACTATACGCGCAAAATAGTTAACAAAAAGAGCAGCCAAAAATAAAAGGCAAATGGCCTGGAAAAACTGGATTATTATTACCGCATAAGCGAAGTCTAAATGTTCACGAATCAAATATGGGCCAGGAGACATACCATGGATCATAAAAGCAGCGATCAAAAGCGCCGTAGTTACACTGCCCGGAATCCCTAAAAGCATCATCGTAGCCACGGCTCCACCTTCAGAAGCGTTATTGGCTGTCTCGGCAGCTATCACTCCTTCTGGGTTTCCTTTGCCAAATGTCTCCGGTTTTGAAGATGCTCTTTTAGCCATTCCATAACTTACCATGCTGGCAATGGTTGAACCGGCGGCGGGCATGAGGCCAATGATCGTGCCCGCTAAAACTCCCCTCAGGATGGTTCCCTTGTGATGAATGGCACTCGCCATCCCCCGGATGATCTCTTTAAGCTTTTGTTCAGGTCTAAAACCATGGTTGAGTACATACTGCCGTTCCATCATGATCATCAATTCTGATACGGCTAGCATGCCCAGCAATGCGGGTATGAGTGGAATTCCCTCGTAGAGGGCATCTATTCCAAAAGTTCCTCTGGCACTTCCGTAAGCAGAGGATCCAATAGTGCCCACCATTACCCCAAACATGCCCAAAAGAAGAGTAACCCCAACTTCTCCCCGTACCGCCCCGATAGAGGTCATGGCAAATATAACCACCATGACCATTTCCGCTGGTCCAAATTTAAGGACTATTCGGCCCAAGGGAAAAAAGAAGAAAAGAATAATCAGATAAGAAAAAAATACCCCCATTACTGAACTAATAATACCTAAACCCAGGGCTTGGTTATGCCGGCCGAGTTTAGTCATTTCGTACCCATCGAATCCGGTAGCAATGGCAGCAGGCGTGCCAGGAATATTTAAGAGAATGGCCGTAATGCCCCCTCCATATATGGAGCCTGTATAAATAGCAGTAAAGAAAATAATTGCATGCAAAGGGGGCATGTAGTAACTAGGGCCCAAGAGAAGAGTAATCGCTAAGACACCGGAGACACCGGGAAGTGCTCCAAGAACAATACCAATGATCAGTCCTAAAATGGTCCAAAGAATAGATCCCCAAGACCATAACAAATTACCTGCATTGCTTAGATGCGTAAACAATTCCATAAAACCACTCTTTAAATTAAAAAATTCTCTTAAGGCAGAGAAAGCTGCAAAAGGGAAGAGAATATCCCATATATTATGGCGATAACAACTGCCCCCGAAACGATTATTTTTACGGGACTTCGACTACCAAGAATAAAGCTAAAAACACAAAAAGCTACAAATGACGTAAGGTAAAAGCCAGCTATGGGGATAAAAATAACATAAAGAATAACCGCGCCCACCAACCAGATCCTCTTGTCTCTTAAAATTTTAGAAAGAGATTTGGTGCTTACCAAAGTTAGAAGGTTTCTCTCTTTCAAAATTTTTTTTAAAAGATGGCCCACCTCCCAAGCTGCCAAAATGGTCAAGGCCCAGAAAGCAGCAACAATGGTCAGTTTTTCAGATGGCTGACGGAGATTTAGGCATTCCCAATAATATCTTAGCGAGAAGAACCAGATGAATAGAATAAATATCAGACGTCCCCATATTTTAGTGCTCATTAATGATTTCCTTGGGATAAAATTTAAATTCTTGAGCTTAAGCGCCCCATTTATAGGTGGCGCTTAAGCCTCAGCATCTGTT
>JBNAWB010000032.1:0-16106 GCA_049699975.1 Thermodesulfobacteriota bacterium | reverse complement strand
GGTATGATTCAGCTACTGCCTTCTCGCACTCCGCCGGCCCTCTCCAGGTGGCTTCAAGCTTCTGTTTGCTTAAAATAGTCTTATATTCAGGATCGGCAGAAGCCTTCTCTAATGCTTTAACCAGCATATCCCAGCGCTCAGGATACTTTTGCTTAAATCCTTTTTTCACCAAATAAAAGCGGAAATTGGAGACGATGGGCATCGGCTTCAAACTCATTTTTTGCATAACTTCATTTATCGTAGGCACCTCTGGGTAGATGGCCATTCGAGCTTTCTCAAATATACAGATTGGGCGGAGATCAGCTTCGGCAGAGGCCCTGGTGCCAAACAACTCGCTTACTATAAAATCTATATCGCCAGCAAGGAGAGCCATGCGCTGCGAGCCTCCTCCTTGATATGGAATACCTTTAGCTTCTGCACCTATTCGCTCTTTTAGGAGAGCTACGACTGGAAGCCCCCAAGAATTGGGAAGATAGCCATGTTTAATCTTCGGTCCATAAGCTTTGATATCTTGCAACAATTGCTCAAGGCTGTTGTATTTTGATTCTTTTTTAACCCATATTGATTGAGGAGACCAGTAATCCACGCCCAAATAATCAAAATCCTCCATCTTCCAGGCTCCTTTGAGGATGCCACCGCTCAAATAAGGTTCGATTTGATAAACAATGTGGGATCCATCTGCTGGATCATTTTTCAAATGTGCTTTGATACCCACTATACTTCCCCCACCTTCTCTATTCGCGATCGTCACCGGAACGCCTAACTGTTTAGACAAAAATGGAGCCATAACTCGGGCCAGTCGGTCAGTTGTCCCGCCAGTTGGGTAGGGAACCACTATAGTAAGCTTATCCACTGGGTACTTACTTTGCCCTAGGGATGGAGAAATTATCCCGCTTGCTATTAAAGCTAAAAAGACCCAAAAAGTTACTTTTTTAGTATTGTTCATCTCGCCCTCCTAAATATTTTGAATATTTTGACGATTTTTCAAAATATTTTTTCCAGCGTTTTTTTATTATATTATTGGTTTGGCAAATTTAAAATCTTAGAAAATCTTTTTATCTTAAAGATGAAGCTTATCCTAAAAAATAAATTAAAAAAAATCAACCCTGATTTCATTAAAGGCAAATGCCCAAGCTCTGGATTATTTATGCACTATTAATGGAAAAATTTATGATTAGCTTAAAGAAAAAGGAGGGAATTATTTAGCCGCAGAAATTTTTAAAGAGAGTATTCTTTCTAAAAAAGTAATTGGTGCCTGGGGCCGGAATCGAACCGGCACGGTCGTTGCCGACCGAGGGATTTTAAGTCCCTTGCGTCTACCACTTCCGCCACCCAGGCATTATTGATATAATATTAATTATAATAGATTTTTTTTTCAAGGAATTTTTTTAAATTTTTCTTCTTGGAAAATAGATTTTTATTTGCTATTTTAAATTTTAGAATTTTAGGCCTGAAAAAATGGAAAAATTAACGCCGGAACAAAATCAAAAAAATGAAGAAAAAAACATCTCTTCGCCCACAATTGCCCCCGAGGAACCCATAATTCTCAATGAACTTTTCCCCCAAGCAGATAAAGACCTTGATGCCCTTTTCCCCGATCCGGGTTTAAAAAAACTCCTTAAAGACGTAGTCAAAATTAGGCAGAAAAACGAAAAGTTCTTAAAGAACTTGCGCATTGAAGAAAATATGGCCGAAGAAGATTAGGTCTTCTAAAAATAAAAAAAGATGGTCAACCCATCTTTAGGCTGGAGGCGGCACCCGGATTTGAACCGGGGATTCGCGGTTTTGCAGACCGCTGCCTTACCACTTGGCTATGCCGCCTTTTTCAAAAATCATAAAAAAATGGAGCGGGAAACGGGATTTGAACCCGCGACTTCAACCTTGGCAAGGTTGCACTCTACCGCTGAGTTATTCCCGCTCATTAAATCTTAATCTATTTATATTTTAAAAACTTTAAAATTTTTGTCAAGAGACAAATTGAATTCTTCGAATTCACTGTAATTTATTGTAATTATTAAATATCTATAAAATTTTTGAATCAGAAGTTACTTACGCGAGCAAAAAAATTTATTATGGCAAGACCGAAGGGCATGGCCTTCGCGCAGGTGTTTTTATTGACACTTGATTTTTAATACAATAAAATGCAGCAAGTTTAAAGTCCTAAGTTCTTCTGCCCATTTAAAGAGGAAAAAGTGGATTCTCTTTTCCCCTTATTTGCTAAAAAGCAATTACGTATATTAATCATTCACCCTCCTTTTGAGCAATCCTCTTTTGTGCAGGATTTAATCCATGGCGATTACGAACCTTTATTTGAACAAGTAGCCAACTTGGAAAAACTCGACATGGCTCTGCAGAAAAGATGGGATATCATCATCGCCGATAGTTCTCTTGCCTTGACCAGATGGGCGAAAACCCTTTTTTCTTATGTAGAAAATTTTCCTGAAGTTGCCATTTTTATTCTTCCGCTGGAGCAGATGAACAAGCAGAAAACATGGTCCTTTTTAAATTTCCAAAATTCTTTACTAAAGGCAATCCCAGCAATTATCTACTCGGCTCGGGCCACAAGAGATTATGGAATAACATATATTAGTGAAGCAATTTTTCACCAATTCGGCTATCAACCTCACGAGTTTTTGACAAACCCTCAATTTTTCTTCGACCGTATTCATCCGGACGACCGAAGCCAGATTCAGGAAGGACTGCAAAATTTATTAGCTCAAAACTTTTATGCCCAGGAGTATCGTTTTCAGCATAAAGATGGAAATTATATTTGGGTATACGATACTAAAAGGTTAATTCGTTCGGAAAAAGGAGAGCCTTTAAAGATCGTGGGTTGTTTAGTCAATATTAACGAGAAAAAAGTGAAGGAAGACGAAATAAAATTTCTAAATGTAACCCTGGAGCAGGAAGTAGCCAAGCGCACTCGCCAATTAGCTAATTTCAATAAGGATATAACTCTTCTTTACGAAATGGGAAATATGCTGCAAGCAAGTTACTCTTATGGAGATGCTTTGGAAGTAATTTCTAAATTTATCAGCCGCATGTTTCCCAATTTTTCGGGGGGGCTCTTTCTTCTTAACGAATCAAAGACGCTCTTGGAACCTATTATATTTTGGGGAGAATTGCTAAAAAAAGAAGCTGAAGCTTTTTTTACACCTGCGCAATGTTGGGCTTTACGACGCCACCAAGTCTACAAAGTTATGGGGCAAGAGGCCAGCATTTATTGCGAGCATATTAAAGCCGCGCCAACTAATCTTCCCGACTATAGCCTCTGTGTCCCCCTAATTGCCCAACGCCAAATTTTGGGTTTAATTCACTTACAAGGATTTTCTTCTGTTCGCGAAGGTCTCCCTGCACCGAGCATCGATAAATTATCCGCCCAAGAATTATTAGATAAAGAGCAGTTAGCCATCACCATGTCTGAGCAGATTGCTCTGGCTTTAAGTAACTTAAAAATGAGAGAATTCTTAATTCAGCAATCTATTCGTGATCCTTTGACGGGTTTATTTAATCGCCGTTTTCTCGAAGAATCATTAGGTCGAGAAATTACTAGAGCAAAAAGGAGGAAAACTTCTCTGGGAATTATCATGATGGATATAGATTTTTTTAAAAATATCAATGACACCTATGGCCATGAAGCGGGTGATGCGGTACTCAAAGTATTAGGTAACCTCTTACAGTTTCGAGTGCGTGGAGAAGATATTGTTTGTCGTTATGGAGGCGATGAGTTCACGATTATTATGCCCGGGGCTTCCTTGGAAACCATAAAGCAACGAGCTGAGCAGCTCCGGCAAATTGCCGAAGGACATTTAATGATCAAGATTGATAATCAATCCGTAGGTCCAGTCACTCTCTCCTGTGGGGTGGCTGTTTTTCCAGATCACGGAGATTCTGGAGAGGCCGTACTCCAAATGGCCGATAGCGCCCTTTTAGCGGCTAAACAAAAAGGGCGTAATCGAGTAGAAATAGCTAAGATATAAATAAATACTTTTAGGAGGAGTTTGTTATGGAATACAGAAAACTTGGACGAACAGGGCTTAAAGTCTCTTCCTTCTGCTTAGGTACTATGACTTTTGGCAGGCAGGTGGAAGAAAAAGAAGCCATAAAAATTATCCATAAAGCCATAGATGAAGGAGTTAATTTTATCGACACCGCCGATATGTATGTCAACGGGGTCACCGAACAAATAGTCGGGAAAGCCATTAAAGGGCTGCGGCATTCAATAGTGCTGGCCTCCAAAGTTGGTCATGTATTGAAACTGGCCCCCAAATATGGGGAGCAGAAAATTTCCGGTCCTATTGACTTGGCCCGCCCCAGGCCATTCACCCCATGGCCAGGCCGAGAAGATGTGGGCCCAAACGACATGGGCCTTTCCCGGAAACATATTATGCAGGCTATAGACGAGAGTTTGCAACGTCTGGATACTGATTATTTGGATATTTACTATGCCCATATGCCCGACTACGATACTCCTTTAGAAGAAACCCTGCGGGCCATGGATGACCTTGTCCATCAAGGAAAAGTTCGCTATTTAGGGTGTTCAAACTATCGAGCTTTTCAATTGAGTAAAGCTTTATGGATCAGTGATAAATATAACCTTGCTCGTTGGGATTGTATTCAGCCCCCTTATAACCTGCTCACGCGGGACATTGAATATGAACTGCTTCCGCTCTGTGCCGAAGAAGGTATTGGAGTCTGCCCCTATAGCCCCATGGCTGCAGGTTTCCTCTCAGGCAAATACGAAAAAGGTAAAGAACCGATCCCGGGGGCACGATTTAGTTTGGCCCATCTCGGTTATACTTATAATCAGAAATATTGGGATGAGCTAAATTTTTCCGCTGTGGCGCAATTAAAGAAAATAGCTGAAGATCACGGCAAAACTCTGCCCCAATTTGCCTTGGCCTGGGTGTTGAGCAACAAGACTATTACTTCCATTGTCTGCGGCGCAACTTCCATCGCTCAACTCCAAGAAAATTTAGCAGCTACAAAAATTACTATCTCCCAGGAAGAATTAGATGCTTGTGACCAGGTTTGGCACCAATTAAGACCTCCCAGGCTCTTTTATGGACGATAAAAAATAATAAAAATTTGCTGACCGTCTAACAGTTTTAATATTTTTGGCTAGCAGTAAACAGACAGGAGGGGGAGAGGCAAAACAATAGATGTTTATCTCTCCGCCCGTATCTATGAAAGAATAAGCGCCTCAATTTAATGAGCCTCTCTCCCTCCCGCCTGAAGTAGGTACCAATTTCAAAAGTGATCGACGGTCAGGAAAAATTACCATTGACAAAATCCATTTATTTTGCCAGATTTATAGTTAAACTTGGAAAGAATAATGATGAGCAAAACTTATTCGAAATTATTCACCTGGTTTTTATGCTTCCTCCATATCTTTATTTGGGGAGGTTTTTTGCCTACCCTATCTTGGGCAAAAGACAGAAATCCTCCTCTTGGAGAAATAATAGTTCGGGGAGAAGTGCAAGTCGAGGTCAAAACGAATGTCTGGCAAAACATAGAATTCTCTCATTACCCTCTATTCCCCGGAATGAAAATTAAAACTAAAAAAGGATTAGCCAATATATTCCTTAAAAATCATAGCCATGTGGAATTAAATAAGGATAGTCTGCTAGCCATTGAAAGTGCTGACCATCTACGCCTCCTCCAAGGTAAGATTGATTTCCGCATTCCTGCTTCTGCCAATTTAAAATTGCACTTGGGAAATTTAGTAGTCCAAAAGACTCCCTTCCAGCAAGCGGCCCAAAGAAATTATCTACCAAGTGAAGAAGTCTTGGGTACATTAACTCTGCACGCTCATGGCGCAGTTACTATTTATAGCTTACAAGGAAAAATTTCTATTTTAGATCAAAATCAGCGGGTTTTGGCTGCTCTTTCCCCGAAAGATTCTTTGACGATTCCTTCCACATTAGCCAGTAAGCCTCCGCAAGAAAAAACAGTACCTATAAAAATAGCTCAGGTTGGGGAAGAAGAAGTAGCAGCCGAGCCCGAAAAATACGCCGGAATCTCGGTGAAAACCTGGGGAATTATAGGCTTAGCAGCTTTGGGAGCTACGGGAGCGCTCATTGCAGCTGGAGGCGGGGGAGGTGGAGGGGGTGGAGCCCCTGCCTGTCCCTGAAAAATATCTCGCGTCCCCTCGAACCTTTATTTAAAGCAAATAAAAAGATGAAATATTTTTGCTTAGTACGGCAATATATTTATTTATTATTTCTACTTATTCTCCTCGCGTGTGCTTCCGCTCCTCCACCCCAAAAAGAAAATGCTTTTTTGGATAATAAAATCAAAGAGATCGAATCATCCCGGCAAGTTAAAGCCATGAACGAAAGGATAATCATGAGTTCCTTGGTATCAGGAACTTCTCGCCGGGATTATAAGATTGGTCCCGAAGACCTTTTAGAAATTTCGGTCTTTGAAGAAGAGAAGCTGAATAAAACTTTACGGGTAAGTTCCCAAGGGAACATCAGTTTTCCATTATTAGGTACGCTGCATGTTAAAGGGCTAACGGCCAGTGAGTTAGAAAAAGAAATTAGAGATCTGCTGGCCGAAAAATATTTCCGTGATCCCCACGTGAGCGTATTCATCAAAGAATACCGGAGCCAGCGCATCTCTGTCCTGGGGCTCGTGGAAAAACCAGGAATATACGAAGTATCGGGGCCTAAGACTATTTTGGATATGTTAGCCATGGCCGGGGGATTGAAGGAAGACGCCGGGCAACTCCTCTTCTTAATCCGTACCACCACAACGGAAGAAAGCTCCTCTGGCGAAAATAAGGAAAGAGGTATGCCTCAGCCCCAGACACTGGTAATTGACCTGGATGAATTACTTATTAAAGGAGATGCCAGCCTCAACCTACCGGTTGTCTCTGGTGATATAATCAATGTTCCTGCTTCCGGAAAAGTTTTTGTAGGCGGAGAAGTATTCCGCCCAGGAGGATTTCCTTTAAAAGGGAAAAAACTAACCCTTGCGCAAGCTATTGTCTTAGCCGAAGGTATTAAACCAGAAGGAGATGGCGCCGAAGCAAGAATATACCGCTTTACGGGAAAAGGAAACGAGAAAAAAGTTATCCCCGTGAATATTTATGCCGTGCAGAATGGAGAAGCTGCAGATATTTACTTGCAGGAGAATGATGTGGTCTTCGTGCCCAAGAGCGGAGTCAAGAATTTTCTCTATGGCGTCAGAGATACTTTTCGGGGCATCTTTGGTTTTGGCATCGGCTTTAGTCGCAGCTTCTAATTTGACGGTCAATGGAAATTTGCTCAATGAAGAATGATGGGAAATATATACCTGCGGAAAAATTAACGCAACTTCCCTCGGCCGAATATATCCAAGTTGCCTATCCAGGGGAGAAGGAAGTTAATCTACGTGACTACTGGAAAGTTATCCAAAAGAGAAGGTGGACCATTTTAGCTTTCTTCATTATCGTGGTCGTCACCACAGCGATGGTCACCTTTACCATGCGCCCCATCTACCGCGGAACTACCACAATTTTAATCAATAAAGAAAATCCCCAAATTTTAGACTTTAAAGAAGTCTTTGCCGTAAACACCATGGATTTGGATTATTATCAAACTCAATATAAAATTCTGGAAAGTCGCAGCTTGGCCAAAAGAGTAATCCAGATCATGAAGTTAGCTGAGCATCCAGAATTCCTTCCTCCTCCTGTCCATACTCCTTGGGCGGAATGGAAAAAAAACTTTTGGAGCTTTTGGCAGCAGAAATTAGCTTTCTTAGAAATAGGATCTTTCGTTAAATCAGAGGAAGAAACTAATTCCGAGGCTAAGCTTATCGATGAATTTCTCACAAAATTAAAAATTGAGCCCATTCGCAACTCACGGCTGGTAAAGATTCACTTCGATTCTCACTATCCCGAACTTTCGGTGCGCGTGCCGAATACATTAGCCGCAGCTTATATCCAGCAAAATTTAGAAACACGTTTTACCTCTACCGAGAAGGCCCGGGAGTGGCTAAATCGGCAGTTGGCCGACCTCAAGGCCAAAGTGGAAAGAGCAGATGAGGTATTACAGGCCTTCGGTTCCAAGCACGACATTATTTCTCTGGAAGAAAAAGAAAATATTACTATGCAACGCCTCACGGAACTTAACGAAGCTTTAGCGAAAGCAGAAATGGAGCGAATGGCTAAAGAAGCTCTCTTTCGCCAAACTCAAGACGATCAACTCGACTCTTTGCCTCCTCTTTTAGAGAACAAACTAATCCAAGATCTAAAACAGTCCCTCATCCAACTGGAAGCTCAATATCTGAAGTTAGGCGAGAAATATAAGCCTGACTATCCGGAGATGAAACGCTTGCAGACGCAGATGGAGGTCATCCAAAAGCGCTTGAATGGCGAAGTACAAAAGGTCATCGCCAGTATAAAAGCGGATTACGAAGCAAGTTTAAAGAAAGAGAGTCTTCTGCGGGCTGCCTTTGAAAAACAGAAGGCCAAAGCCATGGAGATGAAGCAGAAGGCCATTCAATATAATATCCTGAAGCGGGAAGCTGATACTAATAAAGAACTTTATCGGGGACTTCTCCAAAGGATGAAAGAAGCAGGTGTTTCCGCTGGGATTACGGCCAGTAATATCCAAATTGTCGATTATGCCGAACCTCCCACCAAACCCTTCAAACCTAACAAAGAACTTAATTTACTTTTAGCTTGCTTAGTAGGGCTCTTCTTAGGGGTGGGTTTAGCTTTCTTCGGCGAATATTTGGATAACACCATTAAAACTCCGGAAGATGTGCAAGATTTAGTCCGCTTGCCCTCTTTTGGTTTGATCCCGGAAATTTCTAAAGAGCGGCGGAAACTCCTCGGGGCCGGCCAATCCTATCCCGTTGAGTTAATTACCCACGGGCATCCCCGATCTATGTTAGCTGAGGCTTACCGGAATATCCGTACCTCTTTGCTCTTGTCTTTTTCTGAAAGGCCGCCGCAGACTATCGTCGTCTCCAGCCCTAATCCTGCGGAAGGAAAAACCACTACCTGCATAAATACAGCTATTGCCCTCTCCCAGACCGGGGCCCGGGTAATTGTTATCGATGCTGACATGCGCAAGCCCAGGCTGCACCAGATTTTAGCCCGGGGAAATGGACTGGGGCTCTCTAATTTTCTTTCGGGGAGGACTTCCCTCGAATCAATTATCACCCCTACCCGCATCCCTAACCTATCTTTTATATCAGCGGGCCCCCTACCTCCTAATCCCTCGGAATTAATAAGCTCTACCATTTTTAAAAAGATGATTCATTCTTTAAAAGAACAATTTGCTCATGTAATCTTTGATTCTCCGCCGGTTTTAGGTTTTGCTGATACTACAATTCTATCTACCCTGGTGGACGGTGTCGTTTTAGTAGTTTTGGGAGGTAAAACTCCCAAAGAAACTTTGCAACGCGCTAAAGATGTTCTTTTTCAAGTGGAAGCGCACATCTTGGGCGTGGTTATTAACCGGGTAGATATGCACCGCAGCGATTATAGTCATTATTATTATCACTATTATTACGGGAAGGAAAAACAAAAGAAAGAATTACCCCCACCTGCCGAAGAAAAAACTAGTTAATGAAGAAGCGCCGCCGAAGAATAATCTTAGGTATATTGATCCTACTCGTTTGCTGTTTCATAGGAATCTCTATTATTTATACCTGGAAAGGTTTTTATCCTTATTATCCACCTTTTTCTGCTGCCGGGCTGCTCTCTGCTTTGCAACACGAACCGGCCAACCCTGATCCTTATTACCGTTTAGGCTTATTCTACCAGTGGGATATTCGCCATTTTAATTTAGAGAAAGCGATCTATTATTTAAAGGAAGCGCTAAAACGTAATCCCTTAGAACAAGAATATTGGCTCAATCTGGCCAAAGCTTTTCAGAAACAAGATAATTACTCCTTAGCTGAAGAAGCCCTCAAAATGGCCATCATGGTCTCGCCCATGAGTTATCGAAGCAGATGGATAGGAGGAAACCTTTTTCTACAAAAAGGAGACTATGACCAGGCAATTCCTTACTTTTCCTTTATCTTGAAAAATTATCCTGCCCAAAGTAGACCTGTCTATGAAGTTTGGGAAAGAGCTGGAGGCGATCGCCATTTTATCTTGGAAAAGTTAATCCCAGAAGACCCTATGTCCTTGAGCCAGTTTCTCTTCTACCTCTATGATACCGGCGATAGTGAATTAGCTTTGAAGACATGGCAAAAACGCAGCTCCCTGGGATACAAACCTTCTCCTCCGGAAACTTTACAATTAGTTGATTTTCTGATAGACCAGAGACGTTTCCCCGAGGGATTCCAAATTTTTCAAAATTTGCTCCGCCAGGAGGGTATTGCTCCTTCCGCTCAAAACTTAATTACCAATGGCGGATTTGAGGAAGAAAAATTTTTGGGCAGGGGGTTCGACTGGCGTTTCTATGAAGGGGCAGGCTTTAACATTTCTCTCGACCATTCCGTCTTTTATGCTGGGCAAAAATCATTAAAAATCACTTTTTTAGGCAAAGAAAATGTGCACTTTCATCATGTCTTGCAGTACCTGCCCTTAAAGCCAAACCGGGATTATCTTCTGCGCGCTTTTTTGAAGACCGCAGGTCTTACTACTCCAAGTGGTATTAAATTGGAAGTCGCCGGAATAAATAGTTCTTTTCATAAACAATCCAAAGCCCTGGTAGGAAGTAATGATTGGCAAGAGTTGATCATTTCTTTTCGCACTCCTTCTGATCTCCAAGGAGGTTTAATCCGCCTCCGCCGCGAGCAGACCGAAAAGTTCGATCGCTTTATCTCCGGAAATGTATGGGTGGACAGTGTAAGCCTTGCAGAAGAAGGGCACTTTTAAATTTGGTTAAAGAAACCTTCCAGGCATTTTAAGGAGTAACATAATGAAAGACTATTATGAAATTTTAGGTCTGGAAGAAGATGCCTCCCAGGAAGAAATTCGCGAACGCTGGCTGGAGCTAACTAAAATATACCATCCTGATGTCTTGAAAAGTCCGGATGCAGATGAACGCATAAAGGAAATTAACGAAGCCTACCAAGTTCTTAAAGATTATTCTTCCCGTTTAGAATACGACCTGCAGAGGGCCTTGCAAAAATCTGTGCTCAAGAAAATTGTGGAAAAAGAGGAAAAAAAATCCCCCTGGCCAAAGATTATTCTGCCCACGGGGGTGTTGATCGCTTTAGCCCTTATGATTTTTTATTTATTTTTTAAAGTTCCGCCGCAGCATGAGCAGGTTGTTAAGATACCCGTCCCTGAAGAAGCTAAAATAGAAAAAAGCATTCCCCCTCCGGCCCAGGCCCCTCTCCACCTGGCCGAATTAGAAAAAGGAAAACTCCAAGAAAAACCAATTGCTCCCTTGCCTCCCCAAGAAGAAGTAAAACCTCTAAGCCCTGAAAAAAAATTTATACCCTCTAAAATTGAACCGGCAAAACCGGGAGAAAAAAAACCTACTTTAGCCAAAGTGGTAATCAAAGAAACAAAAAAAGAGCCGGAAAAGGTTAAAATCATCACCCCTCCTAAATCTCCAGAACCGGCTAAGATCATTCCTTCAGAAAAGCCTTCTGTTCAACCCCCGAAACTGGGGCCGCCGGTAAAACCATTAGAGGTGGAAAAACCTGAAGAAATAACACGACCTATTCCCTCTGCCGTGGCCAAAGTTGAATCTTCCCTCAGGCCCCTGGCTTCAGAGCAAAAAAAATTAGAGGTACCAGAAAAATTAGAAAAACCACCAATTCCACCCCAGAAGCTTGAGCCACCAATAAAACCAGGAGAATTGGAAAAACCTCCCCTCCCACCTCTAGAGCCCAAAAAATTAGAAGCACCCAAAGAGATGGCCAAGGCTCCTGTCTCCGCAGCTGTTAAACCGCCAATTCCTTCGTCCCCGGAATTAAAAGAAGAAAAACCAGAAAAAGTAGATAAGGGAAAAGAAATTACCAAACCTGCGGAGATAGAAAAAGATTTAAAACCGGAACCTGCTAAAGTAATCCAGCCTGAACGGCCCCAGATGATCGAGGCTAAAAAACCAGAAAAAGTAGCAATTCCCGAAAAACCTATAACCTCTAAAGAAGAAGAGGTAAATAAATTTCTTGCCGGCTATGTCTCTAAATATAAGCAAAAAGATGTTGACGGTTTTCTCTCCTATTTTTCCTCGCGGGCAATTCAGAACCAGAAGTATAATTTAGGGGAGATCAAAAAGATTTATACATCCTTCTTTGATCGCAGCCAGGAGCTCAATTATAGCCTGCAAGAGGTGCAGACTACAGACCACCCCCAAGGCTTGGAAGTAAGAGCTAAATACGAGCTGCATCAAGTGACCAAGAAAGATGGGGAAAAGAAATCCTGGAAGGGTCAAATCCGCTGGATTTTGGTCAGAGAAAATGGGCAGCTCAAAATTATTTCTCTTGACTACCAACACCAGAAATGAATTGCTTAGATTCTTTAATCAAAAGCACGCTCATTTTCTTGCTCATTTTCACCCCCTTAGCCTGGGGAGCAATTGAAATATGGGCTTTTTCTATAATGGAGATAGGTGTGCTTATTGTTATTGCTTTATTTACCATTCAACAATTCTTCATTTGGCCCTCGATTAATTGGCGCTCTTATTCTCCTTTCTCTGTTCCGCCCTCGGTGATCTGGCTTAGTACATTTTTCCTGAGCATACTTCTCCTGCAAATGGTTCCCCTCCCCTCAGAAATTTTACGCATTATCTCACCCAAGACCTATCAACTGCGCCAACAATTAATGTCCTTTCCTGGCTTCTCTTCCTGGCCTGCTGATTTGGGGCCTATTTCCATTTTCCCCTTCGCCACGAAAATTGAATTTTGGAAATGGCTTACCCTTTTTGGGCTTTTTTTCACCCTCTTGCGTTGGCCCAAATTCCATTCGGGTGGGCGGACCAGCAAACAGCTTATAGTCTTAATTATTTTGGTCGGAGTTGGAGAAGCAAGCTACGGCTTTTTCGAATTCTTCAGCGGTCACCATTATATATTGTCTCTAAAGGGTACCTTTTTAATGTCTTCGGTAATGGGCACTTTTATTAACCGAAACTATTTTGCTGGCTACTTACTTTTAGTTATCCCTTTGAGCATAGGCTTTCTTTTGTCGCGCCAAGCCAGTCAGCCAAATCAATATCGAGGTTGGCGCCACCGCTTAGCTGCCCTCGATGGAAAAACGCTTCTCCTCGGTTTTGCCATAATCATCATGATCCTGGGCCTCCTCTTCTCGGCCTCGCGCATGGGTATCATAAGTCTGCTGCTTTCCTTTTCTTTTCTTTCTCTTGTTTTCCGCCATAAAGAGAAAGGTCATTTATTCTCCAGGACTACCGTCCTTATTTTGGGGTTGGCTTTACTCTGGGGAGCTTGGATCGGTCTGGATGCTATTATCAGCCGCTTTTTTAGTAGCACCGAAGACTTTAAAATCCGCCTTATTTTCTGGAAAGATACGGTGCGGATATGGAAAGATTTTATTCTTTTTGGTTCTGGTTTAGGAACTTTTGCCCAAATTTTTCCTTTATACCAGACTTTCTTTATGAATGCTTTCGTTACGCATGCGGAGAACGACCTTTTGCAACTTATGGCGGAAATTGGACTGGTAGGCATTTCGTTAGTCTCCGCAATTTTTATCATCCTTTTTTATAAAATAATTAGCGGCACCCGCTCTCTGCCGGATGGAGATCCGCGTCGATATACAGCCATTGGAGCTACAGTGGGTATCCTGGCCTTAATTTTTCATAGTTTCGTGGAAAGAAATTTACAAGTTCCAGCTAATGCCTTTTTATTTACTTTCCTTTGGGCGTTAGTTTTAAGATATACTTATCCACCTTCTCCCCAATCACCCTCTCTCCCCTAAATAATAATAAAAATTTCTGCCTCGGGCACTTACAAAAATAAAAATTCCTCTCCTAATCCCACCCTTCAGTGATGGATTACTAAGGGGTTAACTTTTTCTGATGTTTTGCGCAGAGAACGCTGTTATTATTATATGGATATTTATTTCTCTAATGACTTTTACCACGGTAACTTCAGGAAGAAAAGATTAGTCTTACTCATCATAGAAAGGCTAAATATGATTGATCTTCATGCCCACATTCTTCCCGGCATTGATGATGGGCCAGAAGATTTTGCTGAATCTCTGCAGATGTGCCAGTTGGCTCATGCCGATGGCATTCATACTTTGGTGGCTACTCCCCATCTCAATCCGGGAGTCTATAATTCACCGAAAAGAATTATTTTAGCCAAGTTAGCTGAGCTCAATCAAAAATTGCAAATTCAATTTTCAGTAGGCGAGGCCTCGAAAAAAATAGACTTAAAGATCCTGGCTGGGGCTGATATTCATCTTAGTTTTTTTCTGCGCCAAAATTTCAGTTGGGAAGATATAATTTTTATTAACGAAAATCGCCAATATCTTCTCTTAGAGCTTCCGGATTATTTTCTCGTTGAACCCATTAAGAAATTCATCGCCTCTTTTAGGGAAAAAGGTATCATCCCCATTATCAGTCACCCTGAAAGAAATTCTGTCTTCCAGAAGGATAGCAAGATCCTGGCGGACTTCGTAAGATTGGGAGCTCTTTCTCAAATCACGGCGATGAGTATCACGGGCTTTTTTGGTCAAAAGGCCAAAGAAGCGGCCTTCTCCTTTCTCCGTCAAAATTTAGCCCACCTCTTGGCTTCCGATGCTCATTCCAGTAAAAGCCGCCCGCCTATCCTCTCTAAAGCTTTAGCCGAAATTAGCGCCCACATAGGACCGGAAAAAGCCTGGCGCATGGTTCATGATTTTCCCTTAGCTATTATTGAGGGTGAAACTATTGAAATCCCCGACCCAGAGATTTAATCAATTCTCTGCTTTTGCTATTCCAGTTTTAAAAAACAAAAAGATCGGCGGAAGCCCTTATTCTTTCAGCCGTCCGATTTGAATCAAGGCCTTGCGGAGAATCTCGCGATTTTCGGGCCGCAGCGGAACCAAAGGCAAGCGCAGCTTACCTGCAGGTAAACCCATCATATTCATGGCTTCCTTGGCCGGAGCTGGATTGGACTCAATGAATAGGGCGCGGACGACAGGCAAAGTTTGGAAATGAATTTCCCGAGCTTCGGCTATCTTACCTTCTAACATGAGGTGAATCATCTGGTAATATTCCCGGCCGATGACATTAGCTACGGCCATTATCCCCCCGTCTCCTCCTAAGGCCATCATCGAGAAAGTAAGGGCATCTTCGCCACAGAGGACATAAAACTTTTTCTTGGCGTTTCTCGTGCCGCGCATAATATCCATGGTGATCATCATATCGCCACAGGCGTCTTTCATGCCGATTATATTATCAATCTTTGATAGCTCAATCATGGTTTTGGCTTCAATAAGCCGGCCGGTGCGGGAAGGAATGTTATAGATAAAAAGCGGAAGCTTGGTAGCTTTGGCTATAGCCTCAAAATGGGCCAGAATGCCATCTTGAGTGGGTCGGTTGTAATAAGGACACACCTGCAAGCTGGCATCCGCCCCCACGGATTCAGCATGTTTTGTTCGCTCGATAGCCTCGGCCGTGCTGTTCGAACCAGTGCCGGCCATGACCGGAACTCTTCCGCGGGTTTCCTTAACTACTACCTCAATGACTTTATCATGCTCTTCATTAGTTAAAGTAGGAGACTCGCCCGTCGTTCCGCAAGGCACCAGTCCATCGCACTTTTCTTCTTCAATAAAATAGTTAACCAGTCTTCTCAGACCATCCCAATCCACGGAATAGTCATCCTTAAAGGGAGTGATAATGGGTACATGACATCCGGCCCAAGTTTGCGGCTGCATAAAATCCTCCTTTTTAATTTATTTTTTTGAACTAAAAAGTGTTCTTAAAAACAAAAAAGCCATGGGCTTTCTGACCCATGGCTTTTAGGATGCTGCCGATATATTTCTGCTTTAATACATCCCCAAAGCAATGGGTCTGCCCCTCTTTTTTATTTTCCGTTTTTTATCAACTTTTATTTTTGTGGGCACGCTCAAATTTTTTTCCATGATTCGTTCTCTCATCTCCAAATTAAAAATATTTTACTACCTCATCTTTTTCTGTCAATAATTTTTTGACCTGACCGTCGATCAGTTTTAATTTTTCTCACCAGCAGGAGACAGGCGGGAGGGG
>JBNAWB010000031.1:0-24726 GCA_049699975.1 Thermodesulfobacteriota bacterium | reverse complement strand
ATAAGCAATTCCCGGCCGATTTTAATTTCGCCTCTCCCCCTCCCGCCTGTCTTCTGCTGGTGAGAAAAATTAAAACTGATCGACGGTCAGATAGAAAATAGGTTGACCAGAAGTAGGATAGTTAGTAATATAATTGCCAAACCATTTTACCTTTATAGCCATGGCCAATAATTTGGGAATTTGGCAAGATATTTTTTATCCCCGGGCGGTGGCCGTTATAGGCGCTTCTTCTAATCCTTTTAAAATGGGCCATCAATGCTTGCTCAGTTTAAGGGACTGCAAATTCCCCAACCCTGTTTATCCAATTAATCCTCAGGAAAAGGAAATTTTGGGATGGAAAGTTTATGCTCATTTAGAGCAAGTTCCTGAAAAGGTAGATTTAGCCATTCTCTCCATCCCGGCAAGCGAAGTATTGGCCGCCCTAAAAGCTTGTGGTCAAAAGGGGGTTAAAGGAACTGTTATCATAACTGCTGGTTTTAGAGAAATTGAAGATGAAGCAGGAAATAAACTGCAGCAGGAAATGGCCGCCTTGGCTAACCAAGGAGGAATAAAAATTATCGGTCCTAACACTTTTGGTATGGTCAACAACCATGCTCAATTAAATGCCTCCTTTACACCTTTGTTTTCTCGGCTAAAGCCGGGCTCAATTTCGGTGCTAAGTCAAAGCGGGGGAGTTGCTCATTTGATCGCTTACCAAGCTATAGATGAGCAGGTGGGCTTAGGAAAAGTAGTGGGCCTGGGCAATCGGTGTAATGTTGATTTTGTCGATCTTTTGCCCTTTTTTGCGGCTGATGAATCTACGAAGGCACTCATTCTTTTTATTGAAGGCATTGATCGGCCCAGGTTATTATGGGAAGGCCTAAATAAATTTACCCGCCAGAAGCCGATAATAGCCATGAAAGCAGGGCGAAATGAGTTTTCGGGGAAGGCAGCGCGCTCCCACACGGGCTCTATCGCAGGTAGATATGAGTTATACGAAGCTGCTCTAAAGCAAGCGGGTGCTCTGTTGGTTAATGATCCCCGGGAGCTTTTGGACTTAGCAAAAGTGTTATCCCTGATGCCAACTTGTACGGGGAAAAGAGTGGCGGTGATGTCTTTTCAAGCTGGGCCGGGTATTTTAATAACTGATGCAGTAATCGGCCACGGATTGGAGATGGCTTCCTTTACAGAGCAAACCCAGAAAAAGTTAACTGCTATCCTTCCTCCTTTGACCATCCGCACCAATCCCATAGACTTGGCTTTTGCGCGGAGTGAAGAGCTTTTCACCGAGGTTTTAAAAGCTGTTTTAGATGATCCGCAAGTGGATGCGCTGATAATATTCCTTTTACACCATCCTTTCATGGACCCACGCCGAATTGCTCATCCCCTCTTGCTCATGAAAAAATATTCGCCCAAGCCGATTCTGGTCTGCCTAAATTCTCCGCGGGGCTTAGTGGAAGAAGAAGTGAGACATTTAGAAGAAGAGGGCATTCCGGTTTTTGCTTTTCCGGAGCAAACTATCAAAGCCTTAAAAGGGTTATGGCAGTTTACCAAAATAAAAAAGGAAAAAGGGGAACCGCTTGCAGCAGGCCTTAGCTGGCATAAAAATTCTTGATCTATCACGCCTCTTGCCGGGTCCCTTCTGTTCAATGATTTTAGCGGACTTAGGAGCAGAAGTGCTGCGGATTGAAGACAAGCGCTTTGCTGGAGAAGGGCCGGGCATGCCCACAGTAATGCGTAATAAAAGGCATATGACTTTAAATTTAAAACATCCTCAAGGGCAAGAAATTTTCTACCGCCTGGCGCAAAGGGCAGATGTAATTCTGGAAGGATTTCGGCCAGGAGTAACGGAACGGTTAGGCATTGCTTATCAGCGTATAAAAAGTATTAATGAAAAAATAATATATTGTTCACTTACTGGATATGGTCAGAATGGCCCTTATAAAAATATGGTCGGTCACGACATTAATTATCTGAGTTTTGCAGGAATTCTAAGTCTCAATAGCAAACCTGGGCAAAAGCCCATTATTCCTCCCATCCAAATCGCGGACATGGCCGCGGGTGGTATGTTTGCGGCCTTGGGAATTATGGCTGCTTTGCTTTTCCGTCAAAAGACTGGCCAGGGTCAGTACATTGATATTTCTATGCTCGATGGCCTAATCGCTATGCTTCCCTTCTTAGCTACTTTATATTGGGAAGGCGGAGAAGAACCTAAAGCAAGCGACACCCTTCTTTCCGGACGTTTCCCTTGCTATAACATATATGAAACCAAAGACGGCCAGTATATTTCCATCGGGGCTTTAGAACATCGTTTTTGGGTTAACTTATGCCAAAAGTTGGGGCGGGAGGACTTTATTCCTTACCAATTTGCCACGGGAGCAAAAAGAGAAGAAATATTTCGCTTTTTGCAGAATACTTTCCAGCAAAAGACTCGCGATGAATGGATGGTTGAATTAAAGGAGGTGGACGTTTGCTTTGGAAAAGTCTTGAGCTTACAGGAGGCTTTAAACGATCCCCAGGTTAAGCATCGGGAGATGGTGGTTGAGTTTTCCGATTCCCAGAAAGGGCGGCAAAGATATTTGGCATCACCCATTAAGCTCTCTGCGACTCCCCCTGCTCTCCGGCAAGGGGCAGCTGAGTTTGGAGAACACACTGAAGAAGTGCTACGGGAACTCGGCTTAAGCCCAGAAGAAATAGAAAAGTTAAAAGAAGAGGGAGTGGTTTAAAAATTTCACCCCTTAAGGGAGGAGATGAATTTTTGGTAAGACCGGTCATAAGACCTTTCGGCAGCTGGCGGAAAGAAACACCCGGGAAGTTCATTATGACGGCGGTGATAAGCGACACATTCGCAGCATTTGCCCTTACGGGAACAGGGTTCATAAGAGCAAGTACATTTTTCTAAATTTTTCTTTATGGCGCATTCCATTGGCATCCTCCTTATAATAATCCTTTGGGAGAAGACGGCTAAGCAAATTCGCATTAAGGATATAATGGAATAACTTCCAGCCCCAAAGATTCCTCCCAGCCCAACATTAAGTTCATATTTTGTACGGCCTGGCCAGAAGCTCCTTTTACTAAATTGTCTATGGCGGAAATGATAATTAGGCGATTATTCCTCTGATCCACTTTAATTCCTATATCGCAGTAATTAGACCCGCAAACATCAGCCGTGCTGGGCAGCAGATCCCCAGGACGCAAGCGCACAAATTTTTCATTTCGGTAAAATTGTTCGTACACGCCATAAATTTCTTTTTCGGAAATAGGCCGAGCCGGGGTGGCATAGATGGTGGAGAGGATACCCCTCTTCATCGGGACTAAGTGGGGAGTAAAAGTGAGGGAAATTTTTTTACCGGCCAAAGAGGTAAGTTCTTGCTCAATCTCTGGCGTGTGGCGGTGTTCAGTTACTTTATAGGCTTTAAAATTTTCGCTGACTTCGGCAAAGAGAGAGGAAAGGACTGCTGACCGGCCCGCTCCACTAACCCCTGATTTGGAATCGGCTATAATGGAATGAGGATCCACGAGTTCATGGCGCAAAGCTGGAGCCAGAGCTAGAATGATACTGGTAGGATAGCATCCCGGGTTGGCCACTAAAGAAGTTTTTTTAATCTCTTCGCGGTGCAATTCGGGAAGACCATAAACGGCGTATTTTAAAAATTCCGGAGCCGTGTGTTTTTCATACCATTCTTCATAAACTTGCGGATCGCTCAGCCGAAAATCGGCGCTCAAGTCTACGACCTTGATTCCCCTTTGCAAAAAGCCGGGAATTACTTCCATAGCCGCTTTATGAGGCAAAGCCGTAAAAATAAAGTCGCAGCTCTTAGCTAAAGGCTCTAAATCTAAGGGCTGGCATATTAAGTCAATTTCCTTGAGCAACGAAGGAAATACTTTCCAAATTGGCTGTCCTACATACCTTTCCGCCGTAAGGGCCGTCAATTGGACATTAGGATGGCGGAGGAGAAGTCTAATTAATTCTAAACCTGTGTAACCAGTTGCCCCTACCACGCCAATCCGCTTTTTCATTAAACTATCTCCTTTTTTCCTTCTACCTAAGATCTCTTCTGACGGCGAGAAGAGAAGTGAAAAAGGTCATTAAATTTATCGGCTTTAATTTTGGTTATACCTGATGAAAGGCCATTAAAATTTTTCGCGAAAGCGTTTAGCTAAGTTTATAAAAAAAGAAGGCACTTCAGCCTTCTTTTTTCTCCGCAGGCAAATTAAATTAGCGTTTGGAGTATTGGAATCTCTTCCGAGCTCCTTTTTGGCCGTATTTTTTACGTTCTTTAATCCGCGAATCCCTAGTTAATAAACCGGCTTTTTTAAGTATTTCTCGAAATTCGTCTTTTACTGTTAAAAGAGCACGCGAAATTCCGTGACGGATAGCTCCTGCTTGACCCTTGATTCCGCCTCCTTGAACATTGACCGAGATGTCAAATTGGCCAAGAGTTCCGGTAAGCTCCAGGGGCTGAAAGATCATGGCCTTAGCAGTTTCTAAAGGAAAGTAATTTTCTAATTCCCGCTCGTTTACCGTAAATTTTCCCTGGCCAGGTCGCATCCAAACCCGCGCGACTGCGGTTTTCCTTTTTCCAGTCCCATAAAATATTTTTTCCGGCATCTTTATCCCTTCAGCAAATTGATTGGTTCAGGCAGTTGCGCCTGATGGGGATGAGATTCTCCCGCATAAACTTTCAATTTTTTAAGGAGCTTGCGGCCGAGCTTATTTTTAGGTAACATCCCTTGCACAGCCATGGTAATCAGTCTTTCTGGATGTTTTTCCCACATCTTTTGCGCGCTAATAGATTTCAATCCCCCCGGATATCCAGAATGGTGAATATACAATTTTTCTTTCCACTTTTTGCCAGTGAGCACTACCTTTTCGGCATTGATCACGACCACAAAATCTCCCGTATCTACATGAGGAGTAAAGGTTGGTTTATGTTTGCCTCGCAGAAGAATGGCTATGCGAGCAGCTAACCTACCAAGAGTTTTGCCTTTAGCATCCACTAAATGCCATTTCCTTTTAACCTCATCTTTTTTAGCCATCATGGTAGCCATAATCTATAAACCTCTTCCTTAAATTAAAATAAAATTATATTAAACAAATAATTTAATGTCAAATGAAATTAGCGACCTTCGGTAATGCCTCACTGAAGAGTGGGATTATTAAACCGGCGAGATTGGGTCGGCAGGTCTTCGCGAGGGAGGCTAGCGACCGTGGCGATCTCGTAATGTGTGGAAAATAGGGAACGCAGATGAAAAAAGGAGGAAGCACGGAGCAGGGAGCAAGGAGTGAAATTATTTATCGGCAGGCGCAAGGCGGGAGAGCGGAAGGGGAAAAAGCAAAGCGCATAGGGCAAAGCGCTAAGCGCATAGGGCAGAGCGAAAATCGAAAAGAAGTGCTGCCGTAAGGAAGTGATGCAGTGGCGAATTTACGCAGAAAATAAAGTAAGTTAAAAATTTTTGAATTATAAAAATCTCTGTCCTACATACTTGCCAATTCCTGAAATTTTATTAGGAAAAAGATCAACTCTCCCAGAGCCCGCAGAGCACACAGGGAAAGAACTGTAAAATATTTTTAAAAAATTATATGCCCTGGATGGCGATCTTTGGGTGATTAACGTAGGGCAATCCTTTAGGGCTTACCAAATGCGGCAAGGGTCAGGCGCTTGCCCTACTGCTGCCTCGTTCCATGGAAGAATAACAGCCTCAGGCATTTTCATGGCATTGCGACATAGTCTCATCGAGGAGAGGTGCTAAAACTCGGGCAGGGGGGGAAGGTTGGAATTGAGTTGGACCGCGGAGAGGGAGAAATTTAATGAGCTGATCATGTAATTTCCCCATTTTCAGTGATTGATTACGACATGATGTAAGGCCTCTTTTGGTCCACTTCCCAAGAGGTTGTAGGGCCATTAATTCATATTTAGAATTGGATCAGAAAAGCAGAAAACAAGAATTTTCTTGAAATATTTAGTTGAGCAGGATAGATTTGAATTAGAATAGGCAGGCAAAAATTTGGTCGAATGGTTGGCCAAATTTTTGAAATTAGATAAGCAAAGAGGGAAAAGTCATGAGCGCCAAGGCCAAGGAAAGGGAAGAACTAAAGGAGCTAAATTTGGGGCAGAAGATTAAAGCGTTAAGGCAACGCCAAGGAATTTCTTTGGAGGAGATGGCCCGCAGAACTAATCTTTCGCAACCTCTTTTATCGCAGATTGAAAGCGAGGTAGTTGCTCCTCCAGTGGCCACCCTTCTTAAAATTGCCCGAGCTTTAAACGTCAATATAGGCTACTTCTTCCAAACGGAAGAAGAGGAGGAGAAAAAGGCCGTAATTGTAAGAAAAAATGAACGAAAAAGGGTTTTCCGGAGAATCCATGAGGATCCGGCTAAAGTGGGTTATTATTACGAATCATTGGCTTATCCCAAAGGAGATAGACATATGGAGCCTTTTCAAGTAGAATTCGAGGTCAAGAAAAAGGAAGATCTAATTTTTTTCAACCACCAGGGAGAGGAATTTGTCTTCGTTTTAGAGGGGAAGCTTGAGTTTAATTATGAAAATGAAGTTCATCTTCTTGAGCCGGGCGATAGCCTTTATTTTGACTCCAGCCTGCCCCATGCCTTCCGGGCTGTAGGGAGCAAAAATGCTTTAGCTATTGATGTTATTTATTCAGCAGATTAAAAATTAGGCAGAAAATTGATTAATTTAGGGGAGCGGTGGCGAAGGCTCATTAGGAAGGGCAAGTTATAGAAAAAAATGATTTTTTTCTGGAAGTCAATAAGAGCAGGAGAAAGAGAAAAGTTAAAAAGTTTAATTCAAAATAAATTTAAAGAAATTAGCCCAGCATGATACAGAATAAAGAGATTTTAGAAGAAATTAAAAAAAGATATCCGCAGAAATTTGCCCCTGAAGCCGAGATCTTTAGACATATCCATCGGGGAAGCAGAATTTTTATTCACACGGCCTGTGCCGAACCGCAATACTTAGTTAAGGCCTTGATCAAATTCGTTGAAGACAACCCCAAAGCTTTCTTTGATGCTGAGGTGATTCATGTTTGGACTTTGGGCGTTGCTCCTTATGCCGACGAAAAGTTCAAATATAATTTTCGCCATAATTCTTTCTTCGTGGGTGATAATTCTCGCGAGGCAGTCAATCGCGGTTTAGCTGATTATACCCCCGTTTTTCTTTCCAATGTTCCCAATCTTTTCTCCCGGGGATTGGTCCCTGTGCAAGTAGCTCTCATTCAGACCTCTCTTCCAGATGAACATGGTTATTTAAGCTTAGGAATTAGTGTGGATATAACTAAAGCTGCCTTAGAAAAAGCGTCTCTGATTATTGCCCAGATTAACAGTAATATGCCTCGAGTTCATGGCGATGGATTCATCCATGTAGAAGATATCGATTTCCTCATCTGTCATGACGAGCCACTTTTAGAATACGAGGCCATCGCCCCCGATGATGTAGCCCAAAAAATTGGTCGGTATGTGGCCAGTATAATTCAGGATGGAGATACAATCCAGGTGGGCTATGGGAGCTTGCCCAATGCCATTTTGGCTAATCTTTCCCAAAAAAATGATTTAGGTATTCATTCTGAGCTCCTGAGCGATGGGATGGTTGAGCTGATGAAAAAAGGGGTAGTGAATAATAGACGCAAAACTCTTAATCGGGGGAAAACGGTAGCTACTTTTTGCATGGGCCATAAAGCAACTTATGAGTATATCCACGATAATCCGAGTATTGAATTTAGGACTATTGATTATACCAACAATCCTTTAGTAATTTCACGGCAAAGAAACATGGTGGCTATAAATAGCGCCTTAGAAATAGATCTTACTGGACAAAGCACTTCCGAATCTTTAGGCAAGAATATTTATAGTGGGGTGGGTGGGCACACTAATTTTATGCGCGGAGCGGTCATGGCTCCAGGCGGAAAAGCCATCTTGGCCATCCAATCTACAGCCGAGTGGGGAAAAGTTTCTCGCATAGTTCCTTTCTTGCGGGAAGGGACGGGCGTAACCTTAGTTAGGGGAGATATCCATTATGTGGTTACTGAATACGGCATTGCTTATCTCCATGGGAAAAACATTCGCGAGCGGGCTATGGAGTTGATTGCCATTGCCCATCCGCAATTTCGCCCTTGGCTAATTGAGAAAGCAAAGCAGGCCAATTTGATTTATCGTGATCAAGCATTTATTCCGGGTAAAAAAGGAGAATATCCGGCGCATCTGGAGACTTTGCGGACCACGGCCAAAGGTTTGACCATTCTTTTACGGCCTGTGAAATTGAGCGATGAACCTTTATTGAAAGATTTTTTCAACTTTCTCTCCGATCAATCTCTATACCGCCGCTTTATTTCGATGCGCCAAGATATGCCCCACGAAAGATTACAGGAATTTGTGGTCATTGATTACACTAAAGAAATGGTGATTTTAGCTACCATTCGTGAAGGAGAGGTAGAAAAAGTGGTCGGGGTTGGACAATATGGCATAAATGAAGAAAACCGCACGGCCGAAGTGGCTTTGGTAGTTAAAGATGAATACCAGAATATGGGTATTGGCTGGGAGCTGCTTTCTTATCTAACTTATTTAGCTAAAAGAGAAGGGCTTTTAGGGTTTACGGCCGAAGTGTTAGTGGAGAATAAACCCATGTTGCATTTGTTTGAGAAGATGGGTTTCGATATTCAGAAAAGAATTGCTCAAGGTGTGTATGAATTACAGTTAGGTTTCCGAGGGGTAGAATGATAAACGCGGAGAAGCAAATAAAATATTTATTTGAACCCAGGACTGTGGCCGTGATTGGAGCAGCGAGAGATCCCCAAAAAATAGGATATAAAATATTAGCCAATATTCTTGCTGGTGGCTATCCAGGAAAAGTTTTTCCGATTAACCCGCAAAATGGAGAAATTCTGGGTTTAAAAGCCTATACCAACATAGAAGAAGTGCAGGAGCCCATAGACTTGGCCACTATTGTAATTCCCGCTCATTTCGTCTTTGATGCTGTCCGGAGCTGTGCGCAAAAAAAAGTTAAATTCCTCTCGATAATTTCTTCTGGTTTTTCTGAGGTAGGTAATTTCGAAGAAGAAAAGAGGATTGTTTCTTTTGCCCGTGAGCAAGGGATGCGCATATTAGGACCGAACATTTTCGGTATTTATTCCGCGGCCGTTTCTTTGAATGCTACTTTTGGTAGCGCGCACATAGTCCCGGGCAAAGTGGCCATTATTACCCAGAGCGGTGCTTTAGGGATAGCCATGATTGGCAAGACCGCTGCCGAAAATATTGGTTTATCGGCGATCATCTCCGTAGGGAATAAGGCGGATTTAAACGAGGCTGATCTTTTAGAATATTTGATTGCTGATGGGCGGACGAAAGTAATTCTTCTTTACATGGAAGGAGTAAGAGCAGGAGAGGAATTTCTTAGGGCTTTGGAGAAGGCCACTAAAAAAATGCCGGTAGTGGTAATCAAATCAGGGAGATCAGAAAGAGGAGCAATTGCGGCAGCTTCCCATACTGGTTCGCTGGCTGGATCGGATGAAGTGTTCGATGATTTAATGCGCCAGTTTGGTGTGATGCGGGCCGAAAGCGTGGCCGAGGCGTTTAACTGGTGTAAATTCTTGGCCCACTCCCCACTTCCCCAAGGAGACAATACGGTGATCATTACGAATGGGGGGGGAATTGGCGTATTGGCCACTGATGCCTGCGAAAAGTATGGGGTCAAACTTTATGATGATTTGCCCGCCCTGAAGGATATATTTGGCTAGGTAACGCCTAATTTTGGGTCTACTAAAAATCCTATTGATTTAACCGGTCAAGCTACCTCTCACCATTACCGCGCGGCTCTGGAAGCTGCCCAAAAGAGTCCTCAGATTCACGCAGCCATTGCTCTTTATGGCGAAACGGCTGTGTTTGATGCGGAAAACCTTTCCAATTTGATAAAGGAAGTTGACCAAGAATTTAAAGCTGCCCAAAAGCCATTAGTATTTTCCATTTTCGGGGGAGAGGTAATTGAACAATGCCTGCAGCAATTGCGGAAAGAAGAAGTGGCCGTCTTTGGGGATGTATATGAAGCGGTTTCTTGTTTAGGCGCCCTTTACGCTTATTATGATTACTTGCAGGGTTATGCAGCCGAAAGAGAGGAAGTAAAGATAGACAGCTCGACCATTAAGGCGGTATTAAATAAAGTTCTCCAAGAGAAAAGGAGTTTTCTATTGGCTCATGAGGGGCAGGCCGTAATGCAAGCTGCGGGCATTTCTATCCCGCGCAGTATCCAGGCCCGGAGTGTAGAAGAAGCTGTTCAGGCCGCAGAGAAAATTGGCTATCCGGTAGTTATGAAGGTAATCTCCCGGGATATTCTGCACAAAAGTGATGCGGGTGGGGTAGCTTTGGATTTGATGAATGAAAAGGAAGTAGTCGATGCTTACCAAGCCATTATGCGTAGTTGCCGGGCTTATTTGCCCCAAGCGCGAATTGAAGGAGTGGAAATTTCGGAGATGGTGGAGAAAGGAATCGAGACTATCATTGGCGCCCGGCGGGATAATACCTTTGGCCCTTTAGTCATGTTTGGCTTGGGCGGAATTTATGTAGAAGTCATGAAGGATGTAACTTTTCGCGCCTTACCTATTAATCAGAAAGAGGCCAGAAAAATGATCAAAGAAATTCGGGCCTACCCTCTTTTGATGGGGGTGCGCGGAGAAGAGAAAAAAGATATAGAAGTAATAGTGCACACGCTTTTGAAAGTAGGAGCTATTTTGCAAGAATTTCCCATGATCTCCGATCTGGAGATCAACCCCTTTGTCATCTATGAACAAGGGCGGGGAGGGAAAGCCGTGGACGTAAGAATAATGCTAACCAAAGAGAAGAGGGGGGCATAAATGAAAAAATTGGTTATTGCTTCCTGGAGAAGAAGTGCCGGCAAAACAAGTGTGATCGTGGGCCTTGGTTTGGCGGCCAATAAAAAGATCGGCTACTTAAAGCCCTTTGGAGAAAGGCTTCTCTACCGCAAAAAGAGATTGTGGGATTATGATTCCGCTTTAGTGACCCAGATCTTTGGATTAAAAGAAGACCCCGTGGATATGAGCATAGGTTTTGACCACTCTAAGTTACGCTTCATGTACGATGAAGAGGGAACCAAGAAAAAGCTTTTAGAGATAATTGAGCACATTGCGCCAGGCAAAGATCTCCTTTTCTTGGAAGGCGGAAGAGATTTGACCTACGGAATTTCCATTCATCTTGATCCGCTCTCTTTGGCCAAATTTACCGGCAGTAAATTATACTTGGTCGTCAGCGGTGAAGAAAATGCTATTTTGGATGATATTTGTTTTCTCAAAAAGCATTTAGATTTAAAGGGAGTACAGTTTGGGGGCCTGCTCATAAATAAAGTTCAGAATTTGGAAGAGTTTCAAGAGATTCAATTACCATTGATCAAGAAACTAAATTTGCCCATTTTAGGGGTTCTTCCTTATCAAAGTGATTTAACCTATTTTTCCATGGCTTATTTAGCGGAACGGTTGTTTGCCAAAGTTATTACTGGCGAAAAAGAATTAAACCGGCCAGTTAAAAATATCCTGATTGGCGCCTGGTCAGCCAGCACTTTCATGCAGAACCCCGTATTTCAAAAAGAAAGCAAATTGATCATAACCGGCGGGGATCGCCCAGATATGATCCTGGCGGCTTTGGAAAGTGATACAGCCGGAATAATTCTTACTAATAATGTCTTGCCTCCTTCGCATATAATTGCTAAAGCAGAGGAACGGCATGTGCCCATGTTAATGGTCTTTACGGATACCTACCAAACGGCTAAACAAATAGAAAGCTTGGAACCTTTGCTGACCAAAGAAGACGAAGAAAAAATAAAGTTATTAACCGAATTGGTGCAAAAATACGTAGATTGGCCAGCCATGCAAGAGGGTTAATATTTTAAGAATACAGTAGCTGGCCACCGCAGCCATTAAGAGCAGAGGCCTAATTTGCGAAAAGGTGAGCATGAAAAAGAAGTATATTTTGGCCTTAGATCAAGGGACAACCAGTTCGCGGGCAATTGTTTATAATCACCAAGGGAAAATTGTCGGTCTGGGTAGCCAGGAAATAAAGCAGATATACCCCAAGCCGGGATGGGTAGAACATGATCCGCTAGAGATCTGGGAATCACAAATGGCGGCTGTGCAGAGGGCCTTAGATACGGCGCATATTTTTCCTTCCCAGCTGGCTGCCATAGGTATAACAAATCAAAGAGAAACCACCATCCTTTGGAGGCGTGATAAAGGCCAACCGGTTTATAATGCCATAGTCTGGCAATGCCGGCGGACAGCGGCCGAATGTGCGCGCCTAAAGCAAAGCACCTTTGGCAAAAAAGTTCGTCAAAAAACCGGCTTGATAATAGATGCTTATTTTTCCGGCACAAAAATAAAATGGATCTTAGAACATAACAAAAAATTACGCCAGGCTGCTGAACAGGGCGAGATAGCTTTTGGGACAGTGGATAGCTGGCTGGCTTATCAATTAAGCGGCAGGAGACTGCATGTCACTGATTATTCCAATGCCTCGCGGACTCTTTTTTTTAATATCCATGACCTTTCTTGGGACAAGGATATCTTAGGTTATTTTGATATTCCGGCAGGCATTTTGCCCCAAGTTAAACCTTCGAGTCATTTCTATGGTTATACTTCTCCTAAGGTCTTTTTCGGCGTGGAAGTACCCGTATCCGGAATTATTGGTGATCAACAAGGAGCGCTATTCGGACAAACTTGCTTTCAGAAGGGGCAGTCCAAGAATACCTACGGAACTGGTTGTTTTCTTTTAATGCATACTGGAGAAAAACCGGCTATTTCCCAAAATAATCTCTTAACGACCATTAGCTGGGGATTATCCGGCAAGGTAGAATATGCCTTGGAGGGCAGCGTTTTTATTGGGGGGGCGGTTATCCAATGGCTGCGCGATGGCTTGCAAATTATTACTCAGGCTAAGGAGAGCGAATCATTGGCGGCCAGCTTGAATTCTAATGAGGGTGTATATTTTGTCCCCGCCTTTGTCGGCTTGGGTGCTCCTTATTGGGACATGTTTGCCCGGGGAGCCATCTTGGGATTAACGCGGGGGGCGACGAGGGCGCATATAGCCCGCGCGGCTTTGGAGGCGATTGCTTATCAAACGCGAGATGTTTTAGAGTGCATGGAAAAAGATGCGGGTATCAAATTAAAAGAACTGCGCGCTGATGGAGGAGCAACAGCCAATAGTTTTCTCATGCAGTTTCAGGCTGACATCTTAGGAGTTCCAGTGGTCGTTCCCGAAGTAACAGAAGTTACTTCCTTGGGAGCGGCCTATTTAGCTGGTTTAGCCGTGGGTTATTGGAAAGACAAGGAAGAGTTAACCAAAAATTTTAAAATTAAGAAAAAATTTATCCCGCGCCTCCCGGCTGCGCAGCGCGAGTTGCTCTATGAACGCTGGCAAATAGCCGTTTCTAAGGCTCGCCACTGGGCGGCGGAGAAAAAAAGTCCAGCTCCTTAAGAAAGCTCATCTAAAGCTTTTTTTAGTCTGACCAATCCTTCCTTCAGATCATCCAAAGAAGTGGCAAAAGAAATACGCATATGCTTTTCTCCTTTTTCCCCAAATTCTGTTCCACTACGTACGAGAATCCCCTTGCTGAGCAAATAGTTAGTCATGTCTTTGCTGCTCAATTGATGCCCAAATTTGGGAAAAAAGTAAAAAGCTCCAGCGCAAGGTTGGTAAGTTAAACGGGCAATTTTCCCTAGCCCTGCCGCTACTAATTTTCTTCTCTGGTCAAATTCAGCGACCATCTTGGTCACGCAATCTTGAGGCCCCAGAAGGGCCGTAACGCAGGCTTTTTGGGCCGGCACGCTCACGCAGCTTACTAGGGCTCGATGGAAATGAATGAGGTTTTTAATAATTTCAGGTTCAGCTACTACATAGCCTACCCGCCAGCCAGTCATGGCGTAGGTTTTAGAAAAACTATTTAAAAGGATAGTTTTCCTCTTAGCGTCTTCGACCTGGCAGATAGAGAAATGCTTATGTCCATCGTAAATCAACTTGTGATAAACCTCATCCACAACTAACAACAGATTATGGGCTTGGGCAATCTGCGCCAGGTTGATCACTTCATCTTGGCGGAGAACGGTAGCGGTGGGATTGCTGGGATTAGCCAGAAATATTATTTTTGTGCGGGAGCTAATTTTTTTCTTTAATACATCAAAATCAACATGAAAATCATCCAAGAGGGGAACAGGTATGGCGTGACCTCCAAACAAAGCGGCCGAAACCGCATAGGCAGAATATCCGGGATCAAAAACGATTACTTCATCTCCTGGGTTTAAGTAAGTAGCACAGATGGTATTAATCGCCTCAATTCCTCCTACGGTGATTAAAACATTTTCAGGGGTTTTCCTTACTCCTAAGTCCTGAAAGAGGCGGTAGCAGATAGCTTCACGCAAGTCCTCTTCCCCATAAGCATTACCATAATGAGTAAAATTATCGCGCATTGCTTTAAAAGCAGCTTCTTGGATATGCGGGGGTGTAGGAAAATCAGGATCGCCTAAATCTAAACGAATTGCTCCTGGCGGGACAGTTATTTTCCTTTGGGAACGCTCAGAGCCTTGAATGTTTTTTATTCTTTCAGCAATGTCCATTTTTATCCTCCCTTTTAATCAATTAAATAAACTTTTTTAAATGCCTCAGGGCCGGGGATAAATTTTAGCTAAGTTTATCATTTGCCCTCTGGTTACGAAAAGATGGAAGAAAATAAGACGGCCAGAATACCTGTCAGAAAAATCCCATCAAAAGTTCCCGCTCCGCCAATAGAGGCTACTGGCGCCCCCAGTTGGCTAATTTTTTTTAAATTAAAAATATCGGCCCCGATTAACGTCCCTAATGTCCCAGATATATAAGCAATTATGGGCGCTGAATCATAGGCAATGAGAATTGAAAAAATAGCCGCCAAAGAAGGGGGAATGAAAAAGGGAAGCGCAATTCCTATTCCTCTTATGGGCTTGGCCAATTTATAGCATATAATCGCAATAAAAAGAGTGGCCAGAATTCCTTTAAAATACAATCCAGATTTAAAAAGCAGATAAAAGGAGACTAAAGAAGGAATAACAGCACCTCCCACATTAATAGCTAAAATAGTCACTTTCTTTTTCCAGACCGGAATTATGTAGACAAACCCAAAAAAATTGATTCTCTTTTGAGTGACCATAGTTTCTTGAGGAATTCTCATAATGGGAATGTTTATAAAACTGCCTACTAAAATAAAGAAAAGGGTTATCATAACTAATTGAGGGGAAATCCCAATTTTAATAAAAGCCAGAGTAATAACATTAATCTGAATGAGCAGCAAGAAAAAAGTAGTGAATAAAAAGAAGATGACAAAGAAAATACCTGCGATAGGGCTATAAAGCATAATGGAACCTTTTAAAAATTGACTTGCCTCTTTTAAATTTCTATATCATGATAAGTAAGACATAGCAATTATAAAAAAGCTAAAATGCTTTAGAAGATTAGTTATGCCTGATTATAAAGACCTTTTGTTAGCCAAAGCCTTTAAAATAGTGCCTGGAATTGAGTACAACAGAGTGGCCTATGAGCTTAGAGCAAAAGAGGGCGAATCTTTGCTTATTTATGAAATAGTATTGGCTAACGATAAGACTTGGGATTATTTACGGGATATAGTTTATCCCAAATTAGCCAAATATCTTAAAGAAAAAGGCCTGCATCCATCTTCAGGTGAAGGGTTAATCATTTCCATATTCATAAAAGATTCTGTTTTTTTGCTAAAAGGTACCGATTTCTTCAAAATTTTCTGCGAAATGGAAGGATTGAATCAGGCTGCTTTTCACTTCCGCGTATTGAGATGGCTGGCCAATTAAAAACTCGAGAGTTTTTGAGTAAATATGGACTATTGGGTAATACCTCACTGCCCTTCCCTCTCCCCAACTGGGGAGAGGGAAAGGTGAGGGGCTTTTTATTCCCGAACTAAAAAATCCCTCCCTTAAAATAATGGATTTCATTAGTAGTTTAATGAAAATTGGATTAAAAAGTGACCAAATGGGTTTATATCTGGTCAAGCAGATTTTAACATAGAAAGGAGAATAATGATGGGCCCCTTTTTAAAAAAGGAAGAAATAGAAGCCCTTCGCCGCTGGTCGACATGTGCCGTAGCGAATGCCATTGAGCTTTTCAATGTTCGTCCCCGCAACGAAGGGTTCATGCTTCCGGAAATTAAAAGTCTTTTTCCGGACCTGGGGCCGATGATTGGCTATGCCGTTACGGCCGTTATCAGCGCTGAATCGCCGGAAGGTCGACGAATTCAGCCGCGGCAATGGTGGGAAGAGATTCAGAAAATACCCGCCCCTCGCGTAGCAGTCATTCACGATCTTGATCGTCCTGTAGTCGGATCATTCTGGGGAGAAGTTAATGCCAACATTCATCGGGCCTTGGGTTGTGTGGGGGCGGTCACGGATGGTTCCGTGCGGGATTTAGATGAAGTTAAAGAATTAGGTTTTCACTTTTTTGCCAGTTGCGTATCTGTCTCCCATGCGTATGTGCACCTTGTCGATGTAGGCATACCTGTGAAAGTGGGAGGCCTTTTAGTAAAACCAGGAGACTTAATCATGGGTGATAAACACGGCGTGATTTCTATCCCTTCAACAATAGCAAAGGATGTCCCGCAAGCCGCCCAATTAATCGAAGACTGGGAAAGAAAAGTCATTAATTTCTGCAAATCAGACAAATTTACTTTGGAAGGCCTTCATGAATTATATATGTCGCCTCGACCTACCTGGCCGATGGCTAAATAGATTAGAAATGAAACTGGCCGAAGAAGGAATATTTTGGGCTTGATAATATTCCTCTTCCTCTCCGGATCGTGTAGAAAAAAATTAAAACTTTTAGACACTCAGAAAGAGGCCTTAACAGTCGATTATTTTTCAATTTGAATCTGAGCCGGAAGGGATCAATCCATTTAAAGCCAATGAAACAAAACTGAACGACGGTCAGAAATTGATGCTCACCGTCGCTCAGTTTTTAAAATCCAGCTTAAGGCAGGCAGGAGGAAGAGCGACTCATTAAAATGAGGCCCTTATTCTTGCATTTTGCCTCTCCTCCTCCCGCCTGTTTTCCGTTGGCGAGAAATATTAAAACTGCTAGATGGTCAGAAATTGGTGCTGACCGTCGATCACTTTTAATTTTGAACCTGAACCGAGATTGATACATCCTTGCCTTACTCAAGCTTGCCTCTGGCAGAGGCAAGCGGGCGAAATTAAAATCGGCTGGGAATTAACGTGTTATACTTATCCACCTTCTTTCCGCAAAGAACGGCGGGGACGAGCCTACCTCGGCTAAACAAGCCTAAAAATAGCTCTCCATCTTTGCCCAAAAAAATTAATTTTCCCCGCCTGTGCCTAAGAGTTGACCAGCGCCTCATTTTAATGAGCCCCGCTTGCTTTTGCCAGAGGCAGGCCAGAGGCATATCAAGCTATTTCGCAAAAACCGA
The DNA here is from genome assembly GCA_049699975.1 of Thermodesulfobacteriota bacterium. Taxonomy (GTDB): domain Bacteria; phylum Desulfobacterota; class SM23-61; order SM23-61; family SM23-61; genus CAZAGD01. Next base: position 7,265 of record JBNAWB010000031.1, on the reverse strand, counting down.
TCGACAGTCAGAAATTGGTGTGATTGACTTTGGCCAATTAAAGGGTTAACATTTTAAATAGTTTAATTCCTGTTCGGGGAGAAAAAATTTTAAATTTTTATAGAATTAAGAGGAGGAAATAATTATTTTGCCTAATTTTTTGAGGGTGATCTTAATTTTTTTAATATGCTTTGCCAGCATATTTATTCGGGTAGGAATAGGGGAGGAACCACCAAAGGCTGTTGCCTTAGATTTGACCACCGCTATAGCTGATGTAGCCCAGAAAGCCATGCCAGCTGTAGTGCACATCGAAGTAATCCAACGAGTAGAAGTTCCCGTACCCGTATTTCCCTTTGAAGGCGACCCTTTTTTTCGCTATTTTTTTGGCCTACCCCAAGGGCCGCGCAGTTATAAAAAGGAGTTCCGGGGTATTGGGACAGGAATGATTGTTGATAAAGAAGGGCACATAGTTACTAACAACCATGTGGTTAGTGGCGCGACAAAAATTATCGTAAAAATGGCTTCCGGGGAAGAATTCCCCGCTAAAATTATTGGTACCGACCCCAAAACTGATTTGGCCGTAATTAAAATTAAGCCTCCCGCCAATATTCCCTATTTAAGTTTTGGAAATTCTGATAAATTGCGAGTAGGAGAGTGGGTAGTGGCTATAGGAAATCCCCGCGGCCTGGAGCAGACCGTAACGGCAGGCATCATTAGCGCTAAACATCGCACTGGTATCTTAGATCCCACCAGCTACCAAGATTATATACAAACTGATGCGGCTATCAACCCGGGAAACAGTGGCGGACCGCTTTTAAACTTGCTGGGTGAAGTAATCGGTGTCAATACAGCTATTATTTCTGAATCAGGAGGATTCGAGGGGATCGGTTTCGCCATTCCCAGCAATATCGCCAAAGCCATTACGGAAGATCTGATTAAAACCGGTAAGGTAAATCGCGGTTGGTTAGGGTTGACTGTGCAAGAGATAACGCCCGCCTTAGCTAAGAAGTTGAATTTGCAGGTGCATAAGGGCGCTTTGGTTAATAGTGTTTTTAAAAACTCCCCAGCGGAAAAGGCCGGAATCATGAACGGAGATGTGATTATTAGCTGGGATGGATGGCCGATAGAAAGCGCCAATGATTTTAGGAACCGAGTGGCCACCACCAAACCAGGGAAGAAGGTGGAGATTGGCCTTTGGCGCCAGGGAAAGAAGATAATTGTCCAAGCCGAAATCTCTGCTTATAAACCATCTTCGCTTAAGGTTGCTGTTGAAGAAACAGAAGTTAGAAAGAAATTGGGGATGGAAGTTAAAGAAATATCTATTATGGAAGCAAGAAGGAAGCGTTTGGATAAGCGGGAAGGCGTATTAGTTACTAAAGTAGATCCCCAGGGCCCCGCAGGGCGAGCAGGAATAGAGCCCGGGGATATTATTTACCAAATGAAGAATCAACCTATTCGGGGATTGTCCGATTATCTGCGCCTCGTAGCGCAGATTCAGCCAGGGGAAGAAGTCTTATTATTATTGCGTGATGGCCGAACTGGGGATATCGGCTATCTCACGGTGGTGGCTGAATGAGCACAGAAGAAAGGGATTATTCACCTAATCAGGGCAGGGAAGATTTTTCTCCTCTTCCGGAAATGGAGCTGGAAGACCAGGAATCTACTGCCCTGGAGGTCTTCGACCCTTTAAAAAAATACTTGGTGGAAATTCGCAAGTTTCCTCTCCTTTCCCGCGAGGAGGAATTTGAGTTGGCGAAGAAGTGGTATGAAGAAAAGGACCGTTACGCCGCCTACCGTTTGATAGTCTCTAATTTGCGCTTGGTCGTCAAGATTGCTTTCGAATACCAGCGCGCTTATACAAATATTTTAGATTTAATTCAAGAAGGAAATTTAGGGTTGCTCCAAGCGGTAAGAAAATTTAACCCTTATCGTGATGTAAAACTTTCTTCCTATGCCTCCTGGTGGATTAGGGCTTATATCCTCAAATTTCTTATCGATAACTGGAGTCTGGTTAAAGTGGGCACGACCCAGGCCCAACGGAAGTTATTTTTCCGCCTCAAAAAAGAGAAGAATCGCCTGGAAGCAATGGGTTTTAATCCGGGGCCCAAACTTTTAGCTGGGCAATTAGAGGTGAGTAAGGAAGAAGTAGCCGAAATGGATCAGCGTTTGGAAGGAGGGGATCTTTCTCTTAACGCCCCGCTGGAAGATGAAACGCATCAAACTTATCTTGATATTTTGCCTGATAGCGAAGCTTTGGAAGAGAAAGTAGCGGATAACCAATTCAAAGAAATATTTGAGCAGCGGATTGCCGAATTTAGCCAGACTTTAAAGAATAAAGAAGCTTTTATTTTGCAACATAGACTCTTGGCCGAAAACCCCCTCACTTTGCAAGCCGCGGGGGAGGAGTTACATATCTCGCGGGAAAGAGCCCGCCAAATAGAAAAAAGAGTTTTAGAAAAATTGAAGATATTTTTAAAAGAAAAATTCCCCGATTTAGAAGAGATGCATTTTCAATTTAAAAAAAATGCCCGGAGCCAGGAACAGAAATTATCTAAAAAACAAAAGAAGAACGCAGCAGGGGTTGACAAGCGGGAGCCCAATGCTTAGTTTTTGAGTGTGAGTAAAATTCAGAAAGGAGGGGATGAAAGATGGCGTTAATTCGTTGGGATCCTTTTCGGGAAATTGCTGCTTTGCAAGAAAGGATGAATAGGTTGTTTTCTGATATCCGTACCCAAAGCCCTTTCCGGGAGGAAGAAATCGTCCAAGGTTCCTGGATTCCGGCGGTGGATATCTACGAAACGAACGAAGCTATTGTCCTCAATGCTGAGCTTCCGGGAGTGGCTCCAGAAGATATAGCGGTGGAAGTAAAAGATAATACCCTAACCTTAAAAGGGGAGAAAAAATTTGCCCGGGAAGTAAAAGAAGAAAATTATCATCGCGTCGAACGTGCTTACGGAACCTTCCAACGAGCTTTTACTCTTCCCGGAACAGTGGCCCAAGAAAAAGTAAAAGCCCAATTCAAAGATGGGGTATTAAAGATAACTTTGCCGAAGGTGGAGGAGGCCAAGCCCAAACAAATTAAAGTTGAAGTGAGCTGATGAGTTCTGGATAAAGGGGGGCATGGGCCCCCCTTAATTTTTAAGGAGAAATTAAGATAAATTTTTTACCCCTAAAAGGGGAAGGAGATGAAGAAAATGCGGTTGGATAAGTTTACCATAAAAGCCCAAGAAGCCTTGCAAGAAGCCCAAGGGATAGCAGAGAAGCACGAGCACCAACAAATTGAGCCGGAACATTTATTAATTGCTTTGTTACAGCAAAGTGATGGAGTGGTCCCGCAAATATTTCAAAAGATGGGAGTTTCCATTCCCGCTACCCTCGCGCAATTGGCAGAGGCTTTAAAGAAAATTCCTAAAGTTTATGGCGTTGATAGCGGGCAAGTATACATATCACCCCGCCTAAAAAAATTATTGGATAAATCCTTTTTAGAAGCTGAACATTTAAAAGACTCTTACGTAAGTACTGAGCATTTGCTGTTGGCCATGACTGAAGATCAGGAGGGAGCGGGCGCACGTATTTTGGCCAATCAAGGAATAAGCAAAGATGAGATCTATAGAGTTTTAGCTACCATCCGTGGATCGCAAAGAGTGATGGATCAAAACCCGGAAGAAAAATACCAAGCCCTCAGCAGATATACCCGTGATTTGACCGATCTGGCTCGCCAAGGCAAGTTAGATCCAGTGATTGGGAGAGATGATGAGATTAGAAGGGTAATGCAGGTTCTCTCCAGGCGGACTAAAAATAATCCGGTTCTAATTGGCGAACCTGGAGTGGGCAAAACAGCCATCGTTGAGGGACTGGCCCAGCGCATCGTGAGCGGTGATGTACCAGAGACCTTGAAGAATAAGAGACTCGTCGCTTTAGATTTGGGAGCCCTTATCGCCGGAACAAAATATCGAGGAGAATTTGAAGACCGGCTCAAAGCTCTGTTGCGAGAAATTACTGAAGCCCAAGGCGAGATCATTCTTTTTATTGATGAATTGCATACTTTAGTGGGCGCCGGAGCTGCGGAAGGGGCTATGGATGCTTCTAATATGCTCAAGCCAGCCTTGGCTAGGGGAGAGTTGCGCTGCATTGGGGCGACGACGATCAATGAATATCGAAAGCACATCGAAAAAGACGCAGCCTTAGAGAGACGATTCCAGCCGGTCATGGTAAGTGAACCAACGGTGGAAGATACAATTGCTATTTTAAGAGGATTAAAAGAACGTTATGAAGTGCATCATGGAGTGCGGATTCAAGACGCGGCTATTGTGGCCGCGGCGACTCTTTCGCACCGCTATATTTCGGACCGCTTCTTGCCCGATAAGGCCATCGATTTGATAGATGAAGCAGCCTCTCGCCTACGGATAGAGATCGATAGTATGCCCATGGAGATTGACGAAGTAGAAAGGCGCATTACGCAATTGGAGATTGAAAGGCAAGCTTTGCTCAAAGAAAAAGATAAAGCTTCCCAAGAACGGTTGGAAAAAATAGAAAAAGACTTAGCTGAATTGCGCGCCCAAGTTAGCGAAATGAAAGCCCACTGGCAAAAAGAGAAAGAATCTATCCAAAAGATCCAATCCTTGAAGAGCCAGATCGAAGAGGCGAAACGGGAAGAACAACAAGCTGAACGCGAAGGAAATTTGGGCAAGGTAGCGGAGATTCGTTATGGCCGGCTCTTGGAGCTGCAGCGGGAATTAGAAAAGGAGAATCAGTTACTCGCCAGTTTACAAAAGGATAAAAAGATGCTCAAAGAGGAAGTAGAAGCCGAGGATGTGGCGGAAGTGGTGGCCAAATGGACAGGAATTCCCGTAGCCAAAATGATGGAAGGAGAAATAGAAAAGTTATTAAAAATGGAAGAGCGACTAAAGAATCGCGTAGTCGGGCAGGATGAAGCCATTCATTTAGTGGCCAATGCTGTCCGGCGGGCGAGAGCTGACCTGCAAGATCCTAACCGGCCTATCGGCTCTTTTATATTCCTGGGTCCCACAGGAGTGGGTAAGACAGAATTAGCCCGTGCTTTAGCTGAATTCCTGTTCGATGATGAACAAGCAATGGTGCGCATAGATATGTCCGAATTTATGGAAAAACACTCTGTTTCCAGGTTAATTGGAGCGCCGCCAGGCTACGTGGGTTATGAAGAAGGGGGTTATTTAACAGAAGCGGTGCGGCGTCGGCCTTATGCGGTAGTGCTTTTTGATGAAGTAGAGAAAGCTCATCCGGAAGTGTTCAATATCTTGTTACAAATCTTGGATGATGGTCGGCTAACCGATGGGAAGGGAAGGACAGTGGACTTTAAAAACACTGTCCTTATTATGACTTCCAACATTGGTAGCCAATGGATCCAAGATCTGGGAGCGCGAGATTACGAAGAGATGCGGCGTCGCGTCCTGGAAGCGCTGCGGGCGCACTTTAAACCCGAGTTTCTCAATAGAATAGATGATATCGTTATCTTCCACGCCCTCACCAAAGAAAATATTAAAGATATTGTGGAGATCCAATTGCGGAATTTACGCCGCAGACTAAGGGAGAAGAAAATCACCCTTCATCTTTCCGAGAAAGCCAAAGAAGTTTTAGCTCAGGAGGGGTTTGATCCAGTTTATGGTGCTCGGCCCTTGAAGAGGGCTATCCAAAGATTGATTCAAGATCCTTTAGCTTTAAAAATTCTTAATGGGGAATTTAAAGAGGGCGACCTAATCGAAGTGGACGTGGATGCTAAAAAGAATTTGACTTTCTCCAGGAGGCTACCGCGCCCGGAGGAAACAGGAATGGAAGCGCATGCGTGAGGCGGCTAAGATCGAACGAAATTGGGCGCCAAAATTTTAAAGATTTTCTTTCATTTACTTGACAAAAATACTAAAAATGATTAGTTTTTTGAAAGAATTGTTCAAAATTTTAAGGAATAAGGAATTGTTTAAAAAATGGAGGATTTAAAATGAGCAAAATTATTGGCATAGATTTGGGGACAACTAATTCGGTAGTAGCCGTAATGGAAGGAGGAGATCCGAAAGTAATTATTAATGAAGAAGGCAGCCGGCTTACTCCTTCTGTTGTGGCGTTTACTAAAGACGGGAATCGTCTGGTTGGGCAAATAGCCAAGAGACAGGCGATTACTAATCCCGAAAATACGATATATTCCATTAAAAGGTTCATGGGGCGGCGTTACGAAGAAGTTACGGAAGAAATGAAGATGGTTCCTTATAAGGTAGTCAGGGACGCTAGTGGTGGAGTACGGGTTAAGGTAAGGGACAAGGAATATTCTCCGCCCGAGATTTCCGCCATGATCTTGCAAAAGCTGAAAAAGTCAGCGGAAGAATACTTAGGAGAAAAGATAACCGACGCGGTGATTACCGTGCCGGCTTACTTTAACGATAGTCAGCGCCAGGCGACTAAGGATGCGGGAACTATTGCTGGCTTGAATGTGCGCCGGATAATAAATGAGCCCACAGCAGCCGCGCTGGCTTATGGTTTGGATAAAAAGAAAGATGAAACCATTGCCGTTTATGATTTTGGAGGGGGAACTTTTGACATCTCCATCTTGGAAGTAGGGGATAATGTAGTGGAAGTCAAGGCCACTAATGGCGATACCCATTTAGGGGGGGACAATATTGATCAGAGGATAATGGAATGGTTAATTGCCGAATTCAAAAAGGACCAAGGTATAGATCTGAGCAAAGATTTAATGGCCCTGCAGCGATTAAAGGAAGCCGCGGAAAAGGCCAAGATAGAGCTTTCTTCGACCATGGAGACAGAGATTTCCTTACCTTTTATCACGGCTGATGCCTCTGGCCCAAAACATTTAAATTACAAGTTAACCAGAGCCAAATTTGAATCAATGGTCATGGATATTTTAGAAAAGAGCATACCTCCCTGCCGCCAAGCGTTGGAGGATGCAGGTTTGAAACCCAGTCAAATTGATGAGGTAGTTTTAGTCGGTGGGTCTACGCGCATTCCGAAAGTGCAAGAAATGGTACGCCAATTCTTTGGCAAAGAACCGCACAAGGGCGTAAATCCAGATGAGGTAGTTGCCTTGGGTGCGGCCGTCCAAGCAGGTGTTTTGGCCGGTGAAGTAAAAGATGTGCTGCTCTTAGATGTTACCCCGCTTTCCTTGGGAATTGAAACTTTGGGTGGGGTGATGACTAAGCTGATTGAACGGAATACGACCATTCCCACTAAGAAAAGCGAAATTTTCTCGACGGCTGCTGATAATCAGACCAGTGTCGAAATACATGTGCTGCAGGGTGAAA
>JBNAWB010000030.1:0-24742 GCA_049699975.1 Thermodesulfobacteriota bacterium | reverse complement strand
TAAAGAATTTGCCAAATAGGAGAGTGGAAACTTAAGGGCAAGGGCTCATCCCTGGTTCATCCCTGGCCACATTTTCGGCAAGCCCTAAAGGCTTGCCCTACATTTTCTCCTTAATCACCCAGAGACCGCCATCCAGGGCATTTGATTTTTTTTAAAAAATATTTTACAGTTCTTTCTCTGTGTGCTCTGCGAGCTCTGAGAGATTTTCTCTTTTCCCTAATAAAATTTAAAGAATTGGTAAGTATGGAGTACAGAGATTTTTATAATTCAAAATTTTATGACTTACCTTATTTTCTGCGTAAATTCGCCACTGCATCACTTTCCTACTCCAGCACTTCTTTTCGATTTTCGCTCCGCGCTCTGCGCTTAGCGCTTTGCCTTATGCGTTTTGCTTTTTCCCCATCCGCTCTCCCGCCTTGCGCCTAACGATAAATAATTTCACTCCTTGCTCCCCGCTCCGTGCTCCCTGCTTTTTTCATCTGCGTTCATCTGCGTCCTATAATCTTCCCCCGCCCCTCTTTAGGGGGAGGGGGATAATTACGGGGGGAAATTAAAATTGAGAATTGACTTCGATTTTATTTTTGTAGTTCAGGCAAAATAGATTCAAAATAATCCAGAACCTGAGGATTCATCAAAGCATCCCGATTGGTAACCGGTCGCCCATTCACAATATTGGTAACGGCACTTTCCACTTTTTTCATATTCAGCGTATAAGGAACTCCTGGAGTTTCCAGAATAACAGCCGGCACATGGCGCGGAGAAGCCTGTTCGCGCAAGGCTTTTCTGATCTTGTTCTTCAACTCTTCTGTTAATTGGTTTCCGGGGCGCAGTTGGACGAAGAGCACAATCCTTTGGTCTCCTTTCCAGTTCTGCCCTACGACCACACTATCAGCAATTTCCTCTATTCTATCCAGTACGTTATAAATCTCTGCTGTGCCGATGCGTACCCCCGAAGGTTTTAAGACCGCATCAGACCTTCCGTAAAAAGTAATTCCCCCTGTGTCACTATGGTAAACAATATAATCACCATGGCGCCACACATTAGGATAAACTTCAAAATACGCGCTTCGATACTTTTCTCCCGTAGGATCATTCCAGAAGTAGAGCGGCATGGAAGGAGCGGCAGCCTCGCAGACTAACTCTCCTTGTTGATCATAAATTTCCTTACCCTTTTCATCATAAGCTTTTATCTTCATGGCTAAAGCCGGACCTTGTAGCTCTCCAGCATAAACCGGCTGAATGGGACTGCCGGCCGCAAAGCATCCGTTGATATCCGTCCCTCCTGATATGGAATTAAAATGTAGATCTTTTTTAATCTCCTGATAAACATATTCAAACCCTTCGGCCGAAAGGGGCGAGCCAGTCTGGGAAATTTCCCGCAAGGCTGAAAGGTCATAGCTTTTTCCAGGTTTCAAGCCCTGGCTTTTAATATAATTAATATAGCTGGCACTCGTGCCAAAAATAGTTATCTTTTCATCCTGAATTAGCTTCCATATGGCCCCATCATCCGGATAGCTGGGATGGCCATCATAAAGGACGACTGTCGCGCCAGCCCCTAAAGAGCTAAGTAACCAATTCCACATCATCCAGCTACACGTAGTTATATACATTATCTTATCTTCTCTTTTTAAATCAGTATGTAGAATTAATTCTTTTAAATGGTTGATGAGGATGCCCCCCGCTCCTTGGACCATGCATTTGGGTTTGCCGGTAGTGCCCGAAGAGAACATGATATAAACGGGGTGATCAAAGGGCAGTTGGGCAAATTCTAAGGAGGGCTCTTTTTCTTTGGCCAAGAAATCTTCGAACCAAATTGCGTTAGGAATATGCTTCAGGTCTGGCTTTTCGTCCGTATAAGCAGTAACCACAACTTTATTAAGAGAAGGAATTCCTTTTGCTACTTCAGCGGCGTTTACTAAGGAATTGAAAATTTTCCCTTTGTAATAATAGCCATTTACCGTAAATAGCACTTTGGGTTCGACCTGGCCTAAGCGATCAAGAGCAGCTTGCGAACCAATATCTGTAGCGCAAGAGGACCAAACAGCTCCTATGCTGGTGGCCGCTAACATAGCTATAGCGGTCTCCATTAGGTTGGGCATATAAGCCACCACTCGGTCCCCGGGTTTTACTCCTATCTCCCGCAGAGATTTAGCCAAGCGGGCTACAGTAAAATATAGCTCCCGATAACTCATTTGGCGGTATTTCTGCGTTTCGCCCTTAAAGATAAAGGCCAAATGATCATCCCGATAGCGTAATAAATTCTCAGCAAAGTTAAGATAGGCTCCGGCAAACCATTTAGCTCCGGGCATTTTTTTTACATCATCTACGACCTGATTATAACCACGAGAAGCTTTAATTCCCGCAAAATCCCACATCCGCGCCCAAAAGTCGGGGATATTTTCAATCGACCATTTATACAATTCCCGATAAGTCTTGATGTTTTGATGATGCTTGCCATTCACATATTCGATAAATCGCGTAATGTTGGCATTTTTTATTCTTTCAGGAGTTGGCTGCCAAAGGGGGATCTTCATGTCTTGTTCCTCCTATTTTATTTAAATTCGCCTGCCCATAAACTACCAGAAAAATAGCAAATAAAAAAACAAAAGACAAGGCCAAACTTATCCTCCGCTTACTGGGGGTAAAATTTTGATCACATCTTTTTCGTAAACCTTGTCTTTTATTTTAAGAATCTCGTCCCCCCGCACTAAAATAACAAAAAAATTAGTAATCTCATCTCCTTCTTTGCGCAGGTAAGCTCGTAAAGAGGGAATCTTCTCGGCCAAAATTCTTAAAAAATCCTTGACCGCCATTGGAGAACTGATCCCAATTTCCATCTCTTGTTTTCCTGAAATTTCATCGAAGGGTTTAAAAAATTGGACCTTAGCTATCACCAGGCCTCCATTCCTAATATTTTATAGTTAGGGTCCTTACTTTTTTTCTTTCTTTCCCAATATATAAAAATAGCCTTCTTCATCCATGCGCGCTAAATCCCCCGTACGCAACCAGCCCTCTCGCAGGACAAGATTTGTAATTTCAGGCTTGGAAAAATATTCTTTCATCACCTGGGGTCCTTTAATAATTAATTCACCCACCTCCCCTACAGGCACCTCCCTTTGTCCACTCTGGGGGTCAATGATTTTGGCTCGCGTATCAGGTAAAGGGAGGCCGATAGAACCGGGTTTGCGCTTTCCTAAAATTGGTTGAGCATGGGTTAATGCCGTAGCTTCAGTTAGGCCATAAGTCTCGCAAATCTTCCGCCCCACTTTTCTTTCAAAGTTTTCTCTATCATCTTCTTGGAGTACATCTTCCCCGGACCAGCAAATTTTTATATCCTGGACATGAAATTTTTCCAACCCCAGATAGGTGGAAAACCTTTCAATCATTGCCGGATGGGCTGGGAAGAAATATGGTCTATATTTCTTAAATAAAGGAAGTACTTGATTAATCTCAAAATGGGGAAAAAGGATAATGGGTGCTTTTAAATAAATGGGCAATATCATCCCCAGGATAAATCCATAAGCGCGATGAAAGGGGGCAACCGAGATAAAAGGTTCGGCCACTTTCTCTGGGGTCCCGATCCAGGCTTTAATTTGCCAAATGTTGGCTATTAAATTTTTGTGAGTCAAAAGAACTCCTTTAGCCTGGCCAGTAGTACCCTTCGTAAAAAAGATCGCCGCTTCCTTGGCCAAATGTTCTCCTCTTTCCGCGGGGATGGAGGGTAATTGAAGCCCTTTTTTCAGAAAATCTGCATAAGGATATATTTGCGGTTCCGGTGATACTTTAACATAAATTCCTCTACCCTTGGCTGCCAATTGGAAAAAATAATTTTTAGGAAAAGATAAATAATCTTTAACCCCGGTAATTATAAAATGTCTAACTTTTGTCTCGGGAAAAATATGCTTAATCCGTCGCCATACTAAATCTAAAATTAATAAAAACTCTACCTGCGCTTCGTTGAGTTTTCTTTTTATCTCTTCAGCTTCTTGCAGAGGGTCGAAAAGAACAGCTACTCCTCCAGCTTTTATCGCTCCTAATACACCGATTATAGTTTGGGGCATATTGGGAAGAATTAGGCCCAGTCTTTCTCCATACGAAAAACCCAAAGACCTTAATGCCTGGGCAAACTGGCCCGTGTGGCTTTGCAGGGTTTTATATTTTAATTTGCTCCCGAAAAATACGAGGGCCACTTCTTCAGGAAAATTATGGGCTGACTCCTCCAGCAATTGGGATACTAAAATCTCAGGATAAGAAAGGTTGCTCGGAACATGAGGATCATAAGATTTTAACCAAGGCATTTCCATTACTTTCCCTCTTTCCGCCGATGGCACAGGCTAATAATAATTATTTTTTATCTCCAAGAACCAGGCCACAAAACGATCTAAACCTTCTTCAATCTTTGTGTGCGGGGAATAATTAAGCATCTTTTGGGCTTTGCGAATATCGGCAAAAGTAATGGTTACATCTCCGGGCTGCGCAGGCCTAAACTCCAAATTGGCCTTTTTCCCCAAGCGTTCTTCCAGAGCGTGCACCAATTCTAATAGGCTAATTGTGCGGGATTCCCCAACATTATAAATTTCATAACCATGTTCTCTTTTTAAAGCGGCCATGGTCGCTTGTAAGGCATCATCAATATAAGTATAATCTCGGCGTGTATTCCCGTCACCAAAAATAGGAACTTTCTGCCCTTCATAAATTAAACGGCTAAAATAATGGATGGCCATTTCCGGTCTTTGCCGGGGACCATAAACTGTGAAATAGCGCAAACAAGCTATATCGAAATCATAAAGGTGGTGATAAGTGTAACAGAGGAGCTCTCCGGCCTTCTTAGTGGCCGCATATGGAGATATGGGGTTATCAGCGCGGTCTTCTTCGCTAAAAGGAGTTTTAGGATTATTTCCGTATACGGAGGAAGAAGAAGCGAAAATAAATTTCCTTACTTTAAATTGGCGGCAAGTTTCCAAGAGGTTAAGAGTGCCGCGGATATTGACTTCGGCATATAAGAAGGGATCTCTAATCGAAGGCCGCACTCCCGCCCGCGCGGCCAGATGAACAACTTGGTCAATTCTCTCTGCTGCGAAAATTTCCTTTAATTTCTCGCTCTCCCGCAGATCGCCCACGAAGAGTCGAAAATTAGGGTCTTTCATGGCCTCAGCTAAATTGCGGCGCTTCTGGGCAGGGTCATAAAAATCATCAAAATTATCCAAACATATTACTTGATGGCCTTCAGCTAATAAACGATCGACCAAATGAGAACCTATAAAACCAGCGCCACCAGTTACCAAAACATTCATAATCTTTCTCCTTAATCCTTGACTATAGTTCTTTCCACTGTGAGATTATATCCTAATGTCATTGCCAGGGGACGTAGTGCCCTAAATAATTTCTTACCATTGAGATTGCCACGCTCCCCCTCATCAATTGCCTGGTCTTTCTCAATGACCGAAAGTGAATAACGACCCATCCTCTGCACGGAGAGACTGTGCTGTATTTGGATGGGAGGGCCAGGGGCAGGCCGGAGGCAGGCATGAATCAGGCATGAATGAGGAAGCATCGGCGGGAATAGAAGATGTTCAAAAATCATCGCCGCTTTTCCGCAGAGGGAAGGCGGATTCTTAATTTGAGCAAAATAATTATGCTTGCGTTTCCGCCTTGTTCCATGGAAGAACCACTGCCTCATGATTCCGAATGAATGCTTGCCTCTGATTTGCTTCAATCCTCCATTTTCACCTACTCCTTTACAATCTTCGGGAAAGAGAAGCTACAACTTCAAAATGATAAGTCTGCGGAAACATGTCCAAGGCCTGAATCTTTTGCAACTCATATCCCCAGCCAAGCAGGTGTTTCAGGTCCCGCACCAAAGTGGGCGGCTCGCAAGATACATAAATAATCTTTCGGGGCTGCAGTTCCACCCCCAATTTAAGCACCTCCTTCCCCGCTCCGGCCCGCGGCGGATCTAAAATTAGCACATCGATCCTTTCTATCTTTTTTTTCAATTTGGCCAATTCGGCTTCGGCCAAGCCTAAGAGAAATTGGCAATTTTTTAATCTATTTTTAGTCGCATTTTGGCGGGCCAAGGTTATAGCAGCTTCATTGGCATCTATTCCCCAAACTTCTGGCGCTATCTGGGCTAAAGGGAGAGTAAAGTTTCCTAAGCCACAAAAAAGATCAACTACGCGTTCTTCTCCTTCCAATTCGGCCCACTTTAAAACCGTGTTGATTAATTGTTGATTTATCCCTAAGTTTACCTGGAGAAAAGAATCATAACTGGCCTGTAAAAAAAACGCTTTCCTTCCCTGAGGCCCCTAAAATTTTATAGTCCAAAAGCATTTCTCCCGCGGTGAAATTTCTCTGCCCCTTAACCTTAACACCCTTGAGCTGAGGAATATTAGTCATTAGCATGGTAACATAATCCTCAATATTATTATCATCTACTTGTAAGAAAATTATTCCTTTACCTTCCTCTGGGCTCACCTGCACTTCTAAATTTTTAATAATTGAACCTGCATCCTTCTCGGCCCATTCCCTTACCCCATGCAAAATCAAATTAGCCAAGGGATGCAGAAGGGGACATTCTTTGATTTCCACTAGCTGATGACTCTTCCGCTCATAGAAGCCCAAGATCTGTTTCCCTGATTTCTGGGCTCCTTTTAATTGAGCTCGAATCCGATACCCGCGATCTTCCGGTGCAGGAAACAAGGGATAAATTTCCCATGCCTTGTCTTTAGTTAACAGAGGAGCTAAAAATTCTTTGAGCATCTGCTCTTTAATCTGTAACTGTTCTTTATAAGCCAGATGTTGGTAGTGACAACCTCCGCATTGCCCGAAAAGATTACAGAAGGGGCTTTGCCGCAGGGGGGAAACCTCCTTAATTTCGCGCAATACGGCCACTGCATAATTCTTTTTTTCCCTCTCAATTTTCCCAATTACTTTCTCGCCGGGAATGGTGTAGGGCACAAAAATAATCTTTCCGGAAGCTCGGCCCATACCCCAGCCACCATAGGCCATCTTTTCAATGATCAGCTCAACCTCTTGCATTCCTTATTTAATTCCTTAATTCATAGTCTTCCCCGTCCCTCGGTAGGAAAGAAAGATAAACAAGGAAGCGCACGTTTCATTTAGAGGGCGGCAGCAGGTCAGAAGTTGCCTTTAACTTTTCTTTATTAAATCCGGCACACTTCCAAATAGGATGTTTGCGCACTAATGCAGATTGACGCTTAATCAGCACCTCTTCTACTTTAACGCAGGATTGGAATAAGGAAGCCACACCCTCGGGCAAACTCTCTTGATTTTCACTGAAAAAAATTGCCCGAGATCCATTTGGCGGAGCATTCCCGAAGGATAAATTGTTAATCCTCAGGGGGGCATGCCATTGATAAATAGGGTATCTTCGTTGCGTATAAAACATTGCCTCCCCTACCAGCTGATGCTGAGGGGTGAGCAGGAAGACTTGATCTCCTTTTCCATTAGCTCGGGCTACTTCTAAAATCCTTTCCCCTAAAAACCTCCATCCTTTTAACTGACTGGTAGGATCATGAGCTGGGGAGAGGGGTATTATTTGATAGAATGGCTGCAGATGGGCAACCACTGTACTCAGAAAAGAAACAGACACCGCCACCCCCACCAAACCCTTATGAAAACTTTTCCATTCTCCCCACTTCTCCTTTGTCAGCCAAACTAAAGCCACTACCGCCGCGAAGTAAGCCAAAGCCGGCCAGTTCGCTTCCACTTTGGAACGTGAGCTGGCATAAGCAAAAAAAGCAAGCACAGGAGCAGAAGTCCAGAAGAGCAGGAGCAAATTGATCTGCCCCCTAAATCCTTGGCTGGCCGTGTAGATCATAGACCAGATCAACAATAGAAAAAGTAAAGGAGAGACTACTCCGGCCTGCCCAGCCCAAAAATCCGCAAAAGTCCGCCAACCAGCCCCTTCTTTTAACTCCAAGCCATGAGCGAATTGCATGCGGAAAGAAATCCACTCATGTTGGTAATTCCATAAAATTACCGGGGAAAAAATTAACAGACCAATAAGAAAAGCTAAATAAGGTTCTTTCCTTTGTAACCATTTCCTTCCTTGCGGATACGAGAGCAGAAAGAAAAAAAGGCAAGGCCCTAACAGGACCATGGTGTATTTAGCCAGAAGCCCCAGACCAAAGACTATTCCCCCTACGTACCAAAGAATCTTCTTCTCGCCATTTATGGCCTTCCAGAGAAGATAAATTGCTAAAATCCAGCAAAGGCCTTGGGGACCATCTGGAGTCACAATTACAGCCCCTGTGGCCATGAGTAAAATTATATTCATTAAGAAAGCTGACCAAAATCCGATTGCGGCGTTTTTAAACATTTCCCAACCCAACTTATATATAAAGAAAGCTGAGAGAGTTCCCATAATTACCCAACCCAGGCGTACTCCCAGCTCAGTGTCCCCAGCCAAATTAGTAAAGACCCAAATTATAAGGGCCACTAAAGGAGGATGATCATAATATCCCCATTGCAATTGTTTCGCCCAAGTCCAGTAATACGCTTCATCAGGAGCTAATTCAATTATCTGAATATATAAAAGGCGGAAAAGAGTAACCCCCGCTAAGAGAAGAAAAAGGAGAAATCGATACTTTTTCCCGGGGTCAACTCTTAATTCTAAAAGCATAGGAGGAATCAATCCCTTTGCTCATTTATCTGGATAAGCGCGGTATCGCCAGCGAATCTTAATCATTTTTAATAGAGTGTCCACCATTATGCGCCAATTAAAAGTTGATTTTCCAGCTTTTCTCTCTTCTAACACATAAGGTACTTCCTTAATTCTAAATCTGTGTCGGTAGGCCTTATAAAGAACTTCTTCCACTACCGAAGGACCTGTGGAGATAATATCTTCCAAATTAATAGCTTCTAATACTTGCCGCCGAAAAATGCGGTAACCCGAGGTACAATCGTGATAGGGTAAGCCAAGCACGAGACGAATATAAAAATTAGCCCCGCGGGTAATCCATTTGCGCCAAAAATGCCGCCCCCTCTCCCCACCCCCGGAAACTAACCTTGATCCTATGAGTAAATCGCAATCATCAATATGGCTAAGGAAATAGGGAATATAAGCAGGAGCATGAGAAAAATCCGCATCCATTTCGATGATTAAGTCTGCTTGCTGAGCTAAAGCATATTTGAACCCAACAATTCCCGCTGTGCCTCGCCCTTTTTCATTCCGCCGCACTATTAAATGAATTCTTTGATCTGCTTTACCCATATTTTCTACAATAGCCGCCGTTCCATCTGGAGAGTCATCATCAACTACCACCACCTCAATTTCGGGGCCTTGTTTTAAAATTTCTAGCAAAAGTTTCTCTATATTCAAAGCCTCGTTATAGGTAGGAATCATGGCCATTATTTTCATGAAGGTTTCTCCTCCCGCTGGGTAATCTTGCCCAAGGAAACATTTCCGGCCAAAAGAGCTGCCAGCCCAGTAAAAATCTCCACTAAGGAACTTAAGCCATGGAGGATAATGGCGTAGCTCAGAGCAATTTCTTTACCGATCTGAAAAGAAGTGAGCACCAAAATCACTAAATAATGGTAAGTACCCAAAGCACTGGGGGAAGAAGGGATTATCTTCCCAAAGGCCACGAAAATAACGACCATCACCGCCGCCTTAAAGGGTAAAGAAAGAGAAAAAGAGGACATAAGCAAATAAGCAAATAAAGCCGACATAATCCACATGGGAACGAGCATGGCCAGAGCATAGAATAGATAACGCCCGGTAACCACCCGCAGTCCCTGCACAAAGTTAGTGGCTAGGTTTTGGCCTTGGGCGCGTATTTTCAAGGGCAAAAATTTGCTGATTCGAAAAAGCCAATTCAGAAATATCTCTTCTCGCCTCATAAGCAAAAAAATTAGAAAGATTAAGATTAGGGCCCCTAATCCTACGGTTGTTCCCGTAATCCGCAGCCAGTCGGGAAGGTTTACTCCTGGCAAAAGAAGTAATAAAAAAATTAATAATATTACAATATCTAAAAGGTGTTCGACACCCACCGTGGAAAGGACCAGACTCTTGGGCAGTTTTTCTTTTTCCCCCAAGAGATAAGCCCGGGCTAATTCGCCCATTTTGGCCGGGAAGAGATTGTTGACCATTAAACCAATAGTTAGCACACTTATGGTGGCCGATAGCGGAACATCCCGGCGCGTAGGATATAACAAAAATTTCCACGCCGCCCCTTTAAAAAAAAAGCACATAAATTGGATAAATATCGCCGGCAGGATGAAATGAATATCGATGGTTTTTAATGAAGCCCACAAGATTTGATAATCAATTTTATAGATGGATAAATAAACAGCCGCCGCACTAATGATTAAACCCACCCAGACCTTCAAATGTTGCCGAAAAACAGAGGCCATGGAGGATCAATCTCCTTTTCCTAATTGCTGCCTGATGAATTTTTTTATCTTCTGCATCACCTCCTCTGGAGTAATCACTTCCATACAGTTTGGCGAAATGGTGCATCTTCTCCGGTAACATGGCCCACAGGAAAGACTTGTTTTCACTATTTCTCCGCGTCCATAGAGTTCAATCTCCTGCGCACAGGTAGGACCAAAAATGGCCACCACATATTTTTTAAGGGCTATACCTAAATGAAGAGCTGTGGTATCACCGGTAACAAGGATGTGACATAAATTAACTAAGGCGGCAAATTGAGTCAAAGTATTATGACAGCCTGTATCAATTACCCTCTGTCCATATTTTTCAATTATAGCTGCATTCCGCTCTTGCTCTTTCGGTCCGCCGAGTAATAAAATGCGCACCCCAGGTTCTTTCTGTAATTTTTTAATTAACTCGCCGTAGCCCTCTATTGTCCAAGCCTTATTGGCAAAAACATCCCCGGCCCCGGTATTCAGGCCCACAATCACTTCCCCTTTTTTTAAACCAGCTTGGCGCGCAAATTCTTGGGCAAAATTTTCGTCCTCGGGGGAGAGAGAAAGCAGATATTCTTCTTTATGGTAGGGCAAATCGGCCATTTCAAATATGAGCTCTGGGTAAGTTTTCTTATTTTGATAAAATTTTAAATGGTCGTCGAGTCCCAGAAGGAAAGCGTATTCACTACCTTTATTCAATGGGTAAACATTCCCTACTTCACTTAGTCCAAACCCCTTTTTCTCTTGCGCCTTCACTTTCGAGACCAAAGCCGCCCCGCGAGCCTCTTTCTCCAGACCAATAATCAAATCAAAACTCTCGCTTTCTAAGGAAAATATGTTTGCAAATTCAAAAGGAAGAAGGCGGTTAATTAAAGGGTTATTTTTTAAAAGAGGGTAGGCATCTTTATCAACTACCCAAGTGATGTGGCTTTGCGGATACGTTCTTTTCAGGCCGGTAAGTAAAGGAGTAGTCCGCAGGACGTCGCCAATGGCGGCGAGCTTAACAATTAAAATCCTCTTGCCCATGGGACTATAATGAGGGCAGCCTGAACAGGTTCTTTGGAATCGACAAGGGCGATCGCCAAGAAAATATCGACAGTCTAATCTCCAAGAAATCATAAATGCTCAGGTCTTTCCATCTCAGCCACTATTTCTCAATTTACCTTCTTCCCCAATACCCAGAAAATTCCTATTTTTTCTTATCTGGCAAGCGATCAAATTGGTAGAACTGCATGGTAAAACTTCCTCGGCCTTGACTTAGCGAACGAAGATCTGTAGAGTAGCCGAACATTTCCCGTAAGGGCACAAAAGCCAAGATAACGCTGACTTTCCCCCGGGATTGAACCTGTTCAATCCTTCCCTTGCGGGCACTGAGATCGCCAATGACTTCCCCCAAAAATTCTTCGGGCACGACCACTTCGGTCTTCATTATTGGTTCCAACAAAATGGGTTGGCCTTTTTGACAGCCTTCCCTAAAAGCCATAGCGGCCGCTATCTGGTAAGCTAAGGGGGAGGATTGGTTCTCTCGGAAAGTTCCTCCCCGCAGGGTAACCCGCAAATCAACTACTGGATATCCGGAAATTACGCCATTGGTTATTGATTCCCGCACCCCAGCTTCAATTGCCGGAATAAATTCCTGGGGAATATCTTCGCTCGCCATAGCTTGGCTAAATTCAAATCCTGCGCCCCGCGGCTTTGGTTCTAAGAAAAGGCGCACATGGCCAAAATGCATAACACCATCTATTTCTCTTTCAAACTTTCCTTCCCCTTCCGCTGGTTGAGTTATGGTCTCCCGATAGACTACCTGGGGCCTGCCCATGTTCACGGCCACGCCAAAATCGTCCAGGAGGCGACGCACAATCACTTCCAGATGAAGTTCACCCATGCCCGAAATTATGGTTTGCCCAGTATCTTCATCAAGTTTAACGCGGAAGGTAGGATCTTCTTCCATAATTTTTTGTAGAGAAAATTCCAATTTCTCT
Source organism: Thermodesulfobacteriota bacterium (assembly GCA_049699975.1). Lineage (GTDB taxonomy): Bacteria > Desulfobacterota > SM23-61 > SM23-61 > SM23-61 > CAZAGD01. The sequence continues at coordinate 12,368 of JBNAWB010000030.1, read as the reverse complement.
TGATCAGCGCGAGTTTTAGGCTCGATGGCCATCGAGGTAACTGGTTCATAAAATTCTATCCGCTCCAAGATAATAGGTTTTTCTTCAGCACACAAGGTATCACCGGTAGTAGTTTCTTTTAAACCTGCCGCCGCTACTATATCACCCGCGCGCACTTCGGCTATCCTTTCCTTTTTGTTAGCATGCATCCGGAAGAGGCGAGCTACCCGCTCTTTTTTTCCTTTGGTGGAATTATAAACTTCCTGTTCTGGTTTTAAAGTGCCCGAATAAACGCGCAGATAAGTTAATTTCCTTCCTTCATCCATCATAATCTTAAAAGCCAAAGCGGCCAGGGGCTCTTTTTCTGAACTCAGCCGAGTTTCCTGCTTTCCAGTTAAGGGGTTATAACCCGTGATCGGCGGAACATCCAAAGGAGAAGGAAGGTAATCTACGATAGCATCCAAAAGGGGCTGAATACCTTTATTGCGCAAAGCAGCGCCACAAAGTACGGGCACTAGCTCGAATTTGAGAGTAGCTTGCCTTAAAACTGATTTGATTTCTTCGCTAGTTATTTCTTCTCCACTCAGGTATTTTTCCATGAGCAGGTCATTTTTTTCGGCTAAAGTTTCTAAGAGTTGGTCCCGAAATTTTTGGGCTGCCGTGGAAAAATCAGCGGGGATCTCTATTTCGTGAAAAGTGGCCCCCAAAGTCTCCTCGTCCCATATTACGGCTTTCATTTTAATTAAATCTATCACCCCTTGAAATCGGTCTTCTGCTCCCCAGGGGATCTGCACCAAAGCAGGTCGCGCGCCTAATTTTTCCTTCATCATGGCCACCGTGCCGAAAAAATCCGCTCCTACCCGGTCCATCTTATTAACGAAAGTGAGGCGCGGGACTTTATACTTATCAGCTTGATGCCACACTGTTTCAGATTGCGGTTCTACCCCATTGACGGCGTCAAAAACGGCAATGGCTCCATCCAAGACGCGCAAACTCCGCTCCACTTCAATCGTAAAATCCACATGGCCAGGTGTATCGATGAGATGAATTTCGTATCCCCGCCAAGGAAAAGTAGTCACTGCCGAGGTAATCGTTATCCCCCGTTCTTGCTCTTGCGGCATCCAATCCATCACTGCTTCTCCATCATGGACTTCCCCCATTTTGTAGGACCGGCCTGTATAGTAAAGAATCCGCTCGGTAACCGTAGTCTTGCCCGCATCAATATGAGCCATGATGCCGATATTACGAATTCTGTTTAATCTCCCTTTAGGTGGTGGAGCCATCAGCTTTTTCTACCTTCCTGTCAACTAAGATATTTTAGCTGCATTTGCTCTGATAATTTCCCTAAAAGGCTAAGCATTTTTTCGGCCTGCTCTTCCTTCAGGAGACCCATGCCGCAACTCGGAGTGAGTAAGCTTTGGGCATACAATTTTTTCCTACTTAGCCCTTGGCGAGCTAATTCCTCCATCTCTCCTTCTAATCTGGTCATGATAATTTCCAAAGTTTCTGTGCCCGAAAATTCTGCCGTAGGCACTATACCCCAGGCTAAAATTCCGCCGCGATCAAGAAAATCTACCAGGGCATCCCGGTAAAGAACAAAGCGTTCCCAAAAACTCCAGGCATCAAAGTTTATAATATCCACTTTGCTCTCTAAGAGCAAAGACCAATCAGTGTTTCCACAGCAATGAATGCCTACCAACGCTCCTTGGGATTGCCATGCGCTGATCACCTCTTCCCAGGTCTTCCTGATGACCTCGGGAGAAACGGTAAAAAAAGCCGATCCCAAACCGGCTAAAGCAGGTTCATCGAGGAAAAAAATGATTCGCGCCTTCACCTCTTTCATCTTCTGAATGAGCCAGCACCCCCGCAGAATTAAAGCCTTATAAAGGGCATCAAAGATAACTTCATTATGAATTAAATCTTTCCCCTCCTTATCTTTGGCTGCTAATCCGAGAGTTATTGGCCCAACCATCTGCCCTTTAAAAAATTTTAAAGGGGCAGAGCGGGTTTGCAAATGTCTAATCATTTCTTCCAATCCGCCTATATATCTGGAAGGCAAACTATAAGCAGAATTATCTTTCTCTAAATAAGCCCGATATACTTTTTCTAATTCGGAAGCCACCTCCCGCTCATCAGCAAAGAAAATTTCCCCTTTTTTTTCGTCAACATTTAGGAATGGTAAGCCAGGGCTGACCTGGGCAATCATATTTTCTAAAGGAGAATATTTAGGGAGTTGCGGCCAAAAAGGAGTATCTGGCAAAATATTCGTGATGAGATTTATTGCTCGGGCTAAGTCCTGGTGAGGCAGGCTGCCCACGCCGGTGGCTGATAATGCTGGAAGAAAATCCGCTTCCATTTCCCCATCTTTCCCAAAGAATCATCATAATTAAAGAAAATGATTTGATTTCTTTAAGTTTTTATATAGCATTTTTTCATTGATTGTCAAGATAAAAGGCGCCTGTACCTAAGAGTTAACCAGTGCTTAATTTTTATGAGCCCCGCTTGCTTTGGCCAAAGAAAGCCTTGACCAGGCAATTATTTATCATTCCTAACTCAGGTTAAAATTTAAAAGTGATCAACGGTCAGAAAAGGCGACTGGCCATCAATCGCTTTTAATAGCGATGCTTAAGGCAGGCAGGAGGGAGATAGGTCTAGCTCAAAAATACACCAGAAAAAATGCCCAATTCCCAAACTTCAAGCCTCTCTTTTCTAAGAGACTGAATCGCAATTCCCATTTATTAATTGCCCGCGACTGCGGCAAGCGTGGGTCGCCTCCACCTTCGATCGCTATGCTGCCTCGTAATGGCCTTACGACACAGTCTGTAAAGAGGATGCAGAAAAGATTATTTAACTCTTCATTTGTTCTAAGGTAGCCTTAGCGGCATTGAACATGAAAGCAGTATCTGTGGAGCAAGCCAAGACAGTCATACCTTTAGCCCGCCATTTCTTTATCGCCTCTATGCTCCCAATGTGAATGCCGGAAGCTTTCTGATGTCTGCGGGCAGATTCAACTACTTTCCCAATGGCCTCTTGGATAATCTCTGAATTTAACTGATCTGGAATCCCGAGCGAAACAGAAAGGTCATTCGGACCGATCAGGCCGACATCAATACCTTCCACGCTTAAAATTTCGTCAATGTTCTTAACCGCCTCTTTAGTCTCAATTTGAGCAATGAGCAAAGTATTTTCATTCGCTTCTTTCATAATACTCGCCGCTGGGCGAGGCCGAAAATCCGTCATCCCAGTTTGGGCCCCTAATCCGCGCTGGCCTAATGGCGCATATTTACCAAACCGGACCAGGGCTTCCGCTTCCGCTTTTGTAGAAATCATAGGAACCATGACACCCTCGGCCCCGGCGTCGAGGACTCTAGAGATAAAAAATGTTTCCAGGCGAGGGACACGGATCAGAGGAGCGATACCGGCCGACTTAGCCCCCCGAATCAAATCTGCTACCGTCTCCATGTTATAGCAACCATGTTCCATGTCAAGGAAACAGAAATCATACCCGGCCGCGGCAAAAACACATGGCGCCCCTGGATCCCGAGAGAGACGAATCATCATGCCATAAACGCATTCTCCAGCTAAAATTCTTTTGCGTAAGCCTGCCCAACTCATAGCTTTCTCCTCTCAAAATTATCGTTTCCCGCCAATTATCTTCTGGTCCCTTCTCTTAAAAAACATTTTAACCTCCAGATCCTCGATGGCTAAGCAACTTGTCCTAACTTACTTGAATCCTTTTTCTTGGCTTTTTGGCTATTCCAATTTAATGTTGAATTCTTTTATCAATCTCCCGTATTGTTCAAAACCATCTTTAAGATATTTAGCAAATTCCTCCGGCCCTTGATACATTACCGGCTGGCCGATGTTCTTCATTTCTCGGATAAATTCGGGATCTTCACATACTTTCTTGAATCGTTCAGCCAAGTACTTGACCACTTCTGGAGGAGTTCCTTTAGGGGCGGCCACCCCTTTCACAGAACCAACTGTAACCACATCATAACCCAATTCTCTAAAAGTGGGGACATCAGGAAGAGCCGGATCCCTCTGTTCTAAAGCTACCCCTACTGGAATTAGGCGTTTGGCCTTGATATGGCTCATAATCTCAGAAGGATGATTTGCTCCTATATCAGTTTGCCCCCCGACAATGGCAGTTACTGATTCCGCTCCTCCCCGGAAAGGAATGGTTACTATTTTGAGCCCTGTAGCTTTGCCGAGAGCTTGAAAGGTGATGTCCACCGACCCAGCTTTAGTCGATACGGATGCCGTCACCTGGGGCTTTTTCTTCCCCCATTCCACGAATTCTTTAAAATTCTTATAAGGGGCATCAGCTCTGATTACCATGGCCACCGAATGGACAGAAAGGCGACAAATCGGTATTAAATCTTCGAAGGTCTTATAAGGCAATTTTTGAAAATGAGGCATGACTAAATCGTGGCCAGAACCGTAGCCCACATAAAGGGAATAGCCATCAGGCTTGGAGCGGACCACGCCTTCCGTACCGATCACCCCGCCTCCTCCCGGCTTATTAACCACCACTAAAGGTTGATCAAAGTACTTGGGTGCATATTTAGCCACCAAGCGCGCAAGTACATCAGTAGACCCGCCCGCGGCAAAAGGAACAACTAATTCAATTGGTTTGGTAGGGTACTTCTCGGCCGCTCCAACAAATGCTGGAGCAAAAAAACTCATTCCTATTGCTACCATCATTAAAAGCATTTTAAACTTTTTCATTTTCTTCCTCCTTTCTTCGGTTTACTATTAAAACTTTATACCCTTTTCAACAGGTAGCATAATTTCTCTAAAAATCCCCACCTCTATTTCTCCTTGATTTCCAGGCCATTCTAACTATCTGAAACAAAATGAAGAGAATGAGAAATGTCATGAGGGTGCCTGAAATGGGTCGTTGGAAAAAGATCCACGGACTTCCCGCAGACATAAGCAAAGATTGGCGCAAAGCCGGTTCCATGATCCGCCCCAGCACAAAAGCCAGGATGAGGGGCCCAGGTTGTAAATCAACTTTTCTAAAGAAATAACCAATAACCCCGAACACTCCCATAACATAAATATCAAAGACCGTGTTGCGGATGCTATAAACTCCAATGCAACAGAAGAGAACAATAATTGGCGCCAGAATCGCATAAGGTACCCGCAATAGTTGCACCCACATCCCGACCAAAGGCAGGTTAAGAATGAGCAGCATCGCATTACCAATGTACATGGAAGCTACTACTCCCCAAAAAAGATCGGGGCGCTCGGTAATGAGAAAAGGACCAGGTTGAACTCCTTGAATCAGGAGAGCGGCAAAAATCATAGCAATAGCTGCATTACCAGGGATACCTAAAGTCAATAGGGGTATGAAAGAAGCACTGGCAGCGGAGTTATTTGCCGATTCCGGTCCAGCCACTCCTTGAATGGCGCCTTTTCCAAACTGTTCCGGGGTTTTGGAAAGCTTTTTTTCTAGGGCGTAAGATACTAAAGAGGAAATAACTGCTCCGCCTCCAGGAAGAATGCCGATAATAAAACCGATAAAAGAGCCCCGCATAATTGACCACTTTGAGTCAGCCCAATCTTTTAATGTGGGAAACACGTTGGTGATTTTTCGCGAAACTAATTCCGTGGATAGTTTCTTTTCCAGATTAATCAAAATTTCACCAATCCCGAACATGCCCATGGCCAGGGTCACAAAGTCGATTCCCTCCTGCAGCATAAATAGACCCCAGGTGAACCTTATCGCTCCCGAAATCGGATCGAGTCCGACTGCTCCCAGGAGCAAACCCAAGACTACCATTATCAGGCCTTTTAAAATCGAGCCCTCGCCAATGAGAGTGGCCATGAGCAGCCCGAATAAGGTGAGGGCGAAATATTCAGGAGGCCCAAATTTTAAGGCAAATTCGGCTAAAGGAGGAGCAACAAATGTAAGACCGATAACCCCTATCGTGCCTGCAATAAAAGAGCCAATAGCGGCAATACCCAAAGCAGGACCAGCCCGCCCTTTAAGAGCCATTTGGTAGCCATCGATGCAAGTTACTACAGATGCTGCCTCCCCGGGAATGTTCACGAGGATGGAAGTAGTCGATCCCCCGTACATTGCTCCATAAAATATACCCGCCATCATAATTATGGAAGTAACCGGGGAGCCAATCTTAAAACTAATAGGAAGAAGAAGGGAAATAGTGGCCGCAGGCCCCAAGCCAGGGAGGACACCCACCACCGTTCCCAGCAAAGCCCCGATTAAGGCAAAAAGGAGATTTACGGGGCTAAAAGCAATACCGAATCCGGAGATTAAGCCCTGAAACATGCCTAAAAATTCATTCATGCATCCCTCTATTTGGCTAACAAACCTTTAGGCAAAGGAACCTCTAAGAGCAAACCAAAGATCAGAAAGAGGACTATCGTAGTGGCTATGGAAACCCCGAAAATAGTTTTCCAGCTAAGCCGCTCGATCACGACCATCCATATAATCAAAAATAAAAAAGTGGAAATCAGAAATCCCAGAGAGTTCAACAAAATGGCATAACCAGTAAGAATAATTAAACCCAGTAAAGGTCTCAGCCAATTTTGTCTTTCCCAAAAAGGGAGGGACGCTTTATCTCTGGCCCAATTTTGAAAAATTAAAGCAAGAGAAAAAAAAGCAAGGACAATCGCTAATAAAAAAGGAAAAAAGCCGGGGCCTGGCCGGTGGAGGGTCCCCATAGAAAGATTAATAGATCCCCAGATGGTCATCCCACAGATAAGAAGAAGCACGTAACCGGTTATCCGATTCCACCTATTAATAAGAACTCCTCCTCTCTGCCAAAGCCACTAAATAATTATTAACTTACGCCTCAAAAAAGTGTCAAGGAAAAACTGGAAAAAGGAAAAAGGGAGATCAATAAGGGATGCTTTAGAAATATTTGCATGATCTGGTTGAACTCTTCTCACACTTCCAAATATTTCTGGCGAACCTCGGGATTGGCTTCCAGGTCCCATATAGTCCCTGCAAACCCAATATGAGCCTTTCCCATTAAGTAAATGCGGTTGGCCAAGGATAAGGCCACTTTAAGGTTATGTTCTACTAAGAGAATAGAAACCCCGGCTTTATTTATGCTTTCCAATATATCCCGCACTTCTTTGACCAGAAGGGGAGCTAAGCCTTCTGTAGGTTCGTCAACTAAAAGCAGGTCAGGATTTCCCATGAGCGAACGGCCGATGGTGAGCATCTGCTGCTCCCCGCCAGAAAGAAACTTTCCTTTTTGCTGCGCCCTTTCCTTGAGCATGGGAAAATGCTGAAATATCCTCTCTATAGTCCAGGATCGAGAATCATTTTGGGGGATAATTTTGCCGCCTTTGATTCCCAAAAATAAATTATCTAACACAGATAGTTCCGGAAATATCCTCCGTTCTTCAGGAACATAACCTATACCTGCCCTGGCTACCTTGAAGGGGGGATAGCCAGTTATATTCTGGCCTTTAAATAAAACTACTCCTGATTTCGGCTTCACTAGCCCCATAATACTTTTCAAAGTGGTACTCTTGCCCATGCCGTTCCGTCCTAAGAGGGCCACAATTTCCCCTTCTTCCACATGGAGAGAAATACTTTGTAAAACATGACTCATACCATAAAAGGTGTTCAGATCTTTTACTTCCAAGAACATTTTTACCTCATCCAGCCCTTCTCTAACTAAGGCTTCTCCTTTATCTTAATGAAGCGCTTCTTGCTAAAAGACATGAATAAGGATTTTTCAAATTTTTAGTTCCCCTAAATAAGCCTCTTTAACTGCTTGGTTTTCTCTTATTTCCGCCGGAGTGCCTGTAGCCAAAATCTGTCCGTAATTTAATACTGTAATCCTATCGGCCAAAGAAAAAACTACATCCATGTCATGTTCAATGATGATCAAAGTCTTCCCTTCGGTGAGGCGCCGGATGAGTTCCACAGCCTGGCGCGTCTCATCCCGAGACATTCCGGCCGTTGGCTCATCAAGCATTATCAATTCTGGGTCTGTAGCCAATGCTAAGCTAATTTCTAAGGACCTGTGTTTGCCATAAGAGAGGACACCGGCCGGCATATTCCGCTCGCCATCGAGATTTATCCGGCGGAGAATTTCTTCGGTTTCCCGAGTAATTTCTACTAAACTATCTACTCGCCGGAAAAAATTAAATCTGTGCCCCCTTTTCGAAAGCACTGCCAAACGAATATTTTGAAAAGTCGTCAGCCGATCAAAAGTGCTGGTAAGTTGAAACGAACGGCCAATACCCAGGCGCACCAACTCGTGAGGAGGTAAACCTGTAATCTCCTTACCTTTAAAAAAAATTTGCCCTCGTCGAGGCCGATATGTTCCAGTAATCAAATTAAACAAAGTTGTTTTACCGGCGCCATTTGGCCCGATGATGGCGTGACGTTCTCCTTCTTCTACTTGCAAATTAATATCAAAAAGCACCTGCAGCCCACTAAAATCATGATAAATTCCTTTTGTTTCCAAAATATTCATGGAAACCTTTCCTCTTTGGTCTTTTATTAATGAGAGCATTAATTATTTAACATTTTCTGAAAAAAGATGTCATGGCGAGCCCGAAGGGCGCGGCCATCTCGTGATGACCCGAGGTTCACTATGTAAAATATAATTTGCTCCCATTAATAACTCCCAAAAATTTTCATCTTTGCTTCAAGAGTTGGATCAAACCTATAAAACCTCTGGGAAAAAACATTATAATTAATATCAAAATTAGGCCTTGCACTAACTCCACTCGTTCTGTATACCGAGTGGTGATCTCTAAGAGTATCTCCATTATTGCTGAACCCCATATGGGACCGAACAAACTCCCCATTCCCCCAACCAAAGTATTAACGATGGGGGCAAAGGAAGTTAAAATCCCCAAAGCGCTCGCGGAAATTAAATTTTGAAATAAAGCAAAAATTGAGCCCGCCACACCGGCAAAAGCTCCAGACACAGTATAGACTACCGCTTTACTTTGAGGAACTTTGTAACCCAAATATTCGACCCTTTTGACATTATCACGAATGCCTACAATTACCTGGCCAAAAGGAGTTTTAATAAAAAACCACATAATCCCTAAACTCACCCCTAATACTAACAAAGCAAAATAATAGAAATTTTCCGGGGATTTCATGTCGATAGAAAAAAGACCAGGAATATTTAAGGGGGGGATTGGAAAACCGCCGATGCCATCTTCTCCGCCCGTTAGGCCCCTTAACTTTAGGGCCATTACAAACATGAGCTGCCCGAAAGCCAAATGCAACATGGCAAAGGCTGCTCCAGAAACTCTAATGACAATAGGGCATAAAATAAGAGCAAATACAGCTGCGGCTAACATTCCGGCCAAGACCGCCGCCCACAAAGGCAAACCGGGAATATGTTTCAACGCCAAAGCAGTCCCATAACCTCCCACCCCAAAAAACATGGCATGGCCAAAACTAAAGAGCCCAGTAAAACCCAAGAGCAAATTAAAAGAGACAGAATAAACTGCAAATATGGCGAAAGTTAAAAATAAATTCGTATAATATATGCCAAACAATTTAGGGTACAAAATGAGAATAATTGCTATAGCTATTCCGCAGAGCCAGTTAATTTTCATCCTCATTCTCTTTCTCCAAAGAGTCCTAAGGGGCGGATAATTAATACTATGGCCATAAAGACAAACATTAAGAGTGGAGCAAGTTGGGAGACAAATTGAACTCCATAAGAACTCAAAAGCCCAAAAATTAAAGAGACGATAAAAGCTCCTTTAAGACTTCCAAATCCTCCGGTAATCACCACCACAAAAGCGTCCATGCCCATCTGATCTGCCAATCCCGGGAATACAGTTAATATTGGGGCAATGGCTACTCCAGCTATACCAGCTAACCAGATACCTATCCCAAATACAAAAGTGGAAACTAAAGGTATATTTATCCCTAAGGCATTGACCATATCAGCATCAGATACAGCAGCCCGCACAATTTTGCCTAAACGGGTCTTGTAAAGAAGTAAGGCCATGATGGCTAAGACAACTAAAGAAAGGAGAATCACAAATATCCGGTAAATCGGGTATTCCAAACCTCCTATTGTTATAAGGCCTGATAAATAATCGGGAACCTTAACGGGAAGATTCTCCGTTCCCCAGAAGATCTTCACAGCCGCCAAAATAACCAAAGACACTCCCACTGTTACAATTAATTGACTCATTAGGCCATAAGCATGTACGCGGCGCAGAAGAAATCGCTCAGTGAGAATTCCGAAAAAAGCAGTAACCACAGGGGCTAAAAGTAAGGCCAACCAAAAGTTTCCAGTAATGAGCAAGAATTGATAGCAAAAATAGGCGGCCAGCATGAAAAAGCCTGCATGAGCCAAATTTAAAATATCCATCATGCCAAAGATCAAGGTTAAACCTGAAGAAACCAGAAAGAGCACCATACCATAAGCTATTCCATGAATGGCCTGGGCTACATACATTGCTGTTTTAGGATCCATGCCCTTCTCCCTCACTATCGCAAAGCACATAACGCCAATTATTAATTTCCTTTTTTATTAGCGCTATGCGCTTTGCCCTTTGCCTTGAAATTGTTTATTCTCCCCAATCGTTCTTGCCCCGGCATCGATCTAAATTGCGATCCATTTTGGGGAGCACTTTTTCGGCGGGGATTTTGTAGCTGGGCCCCCAGTTGGAACAGCCCTCATACCAATGATAAGGTGGGATGTTAAAAGAAATCTTCTGTTGGTCTGGAGGAACATAAATAGCCACATGTAAGTCCTGGATAGCTTTATGGTCACACGCCCTCATCTTCAAAATTTTTCCATTTACATACTGATAACTATCTCCCTCCCATACTTTGATGATTTTTTCTGGATCAGTGCTTCCAGCCCGAGCAATTACACTCAAAAGCCAGTAAGTCTGCTGGGTATAAGAGCCTATATTTCCAGTTCCATGTTTATAGAGCACTGTGTTAAAAGGCGCGGTCCATTTAGTCTTCCAGAGGTTATTCCAGGTTTGGTAATATTTAATTTGTTCCGGAGTCTTAAAGAAAGGAGGCTCAGTGCCGTACTGACTCAGGTGCACTAAATCTTTAGTTCCTTCTACCCCAACCTCGTGTAAAAAATTTGGTTCATCTAAGAATATATTGGCGAAAGGAAGTTTAATCCCCATCTGTCTGGCTTGTTTCAAAAGATTAGCCGCATCGGGTATCCAGTCTCCCGTATAGACCACTTCGGCGCCTGAAGCTTTGATCTTTGTTAAATAAGGAGCAAAGTCGGTTAAGAAAAGTTTATGATAATCTTCTCCAACGATCTGGGCTTCGGGATAGTATTCTTTTAACCCTTTTTTAAATCCCTCAGCTAGGGAATGGCCAAAAAGATAATCTTGACAAAGGATGTAAAACTTTTTTTCCTTTTTCCTTATCTGTCCATAATAATAAGCCAAACCACGGCCTATCTGTTCCGTAGAAAAGGAGGTCATGAAGGAATAACGGGTAAAATTTGTGGCATCTTAAAGCTCATCAGAAAGGGCCGCTGTACATTGGGCAATAACTTTATATTTGGCTGCTGTGTCATTAATTATTTTCATCAAGTGACTTCCGTTCGTTCCCCACAAAACATGGACCTTTTCCTGCAACACCATCCTTTCGCAAATTTTCTTTGTTTGCGCTGGCTCGGACATATGATCTGCCTTAATTACTTGAATCTTTTTCCTTTTCCCATCAACTACAATTCCGCCTCGTTTATTAATATCATGGGCAGCCCAAAGGACTGAAATCCAGTAAATCTCTCCTACTGTGGCTGCTGGTCCAGAAAAAGAGGCCACGATGGCAATCTTAATAGTGTCCCCTGTCGGGATAATAGGTTTGTTAGGATCAAAATCGGACATATCGCCCATTTTATTAACATCAAAAACATCATTAGGTTTAGTAAAAGGAAATGCTTGATGGGGAGTTAATAACCAACTGGAAAAGGAAAAAAACGTTAAAATTAGTACGCCTAACTTAATTTTATTAATTAACCTCATCTTTGCCCCTCCTTTCCTTTTTCTTTTTGTTGTTTATTCTGGCAGCCTATTTTAATTAAAAAACTTGATCTATTTGGGTGATTTACAAAAGATTATTCACCTCCTCTCTGCTGAAATTTATTTTAATAAAGTGCTTAGGATGCTTATTGGCGGGCAAAGAATTCTATAAATTCGATCTTATAAATAATGTAATTTCAATCTCTTGTCAACAGAAAAATCCCAAAATGAGTAATCCATCACTGAAAAGGGATTGATTTCTGTGGAATAAGCTTTGATACTCCACAGAGCGGCAGAGCCGCAACCAAAATTCACTCCCCAAATTCCCTCCATTTAGAGGCCGGATCGCCATCCTCTTTTCGTCATGGCGAGCGCAGCGTGGGTCGCATCGACCTACGCTCCCTCGTGATAACCCC
>JBNAWB010000029.1:13234-26110 GCA_049699975.1 Thermodesulfobacteriota bacterium | reverse complement strand
GCAAGGATTTATCGATCTCAGCGTGGGTTAAAATTTAAAAGTGATCGACGGTCAGTATCTTCTGCTGACCGTTGATCACTTCCTAAATTCCAGCCAGATTCAGGCAGGCTATTCTTGATTGCCTGTGCCAGCCAAAGCGAAGATCTTTCCCGGGCGAACTTTGCGGTAGATATGCTCTGGCTTTCTCTTCTCTCCTTTTACCGTTAAAAGGTCATGCTCCACAGAAATTCCGAAAATAGCTTCATTCTCTTGCAAGTAAGGAAGAACAAGTTGCCAATCCTGTTCAGTGAGGGAGACAAATTCACCCCCATTTAACTGTTCGTCTTGGAGTAGAAAATGGGGATCACGGATATAAATCGCTCCTCCGGCGGCCAGCGAAAAAAGGTTTGACCCAGGATAAGGTGTAGTCTGCTCCTGAATATTTCCATGTTCATCAAATTCGAGGCCATTGACCACGACAAATCCACCGCCATGCAGCGGGTCTCCCGCCATAAAAGACTCTGCTAAATAATCTAAGCAAGTCCCATTGATCACTACCCGTGGTCGCCCCACCGCATTGATTAAAGGACGCCCGGCCGCATTTCCTAAGACATAAACAGTACCGCCCTTTGCTCCGTAAAGAAAGGTCTGACCTACATCCCCATAGATAACCATTTTTCCTGACTTCATGATTTGCCCCAACTGGTCCTGAGCATTTCCATGGACATAAATCTCCATCCCATCTATTCCCGATCCTAAATAATCCCCTGAGCTTCCATAAACATCAATCCGTACGCCCTCGGTCTGCGGGCCAAAACCACAGCCGATGAATCTTTGTCCTCGACAGTTATAGACGATGAAATTTTTCCATCCTAAATTAAAGGCTCGCGACAATAGATTGGCTAAACTTTCCTTCCCTTCTGCAGGAAAGGCGCCCGCATCCACCACCAGAATTTCTTCGCTTTCCTTCTTTTTTCTTAAAGCTGTTCTTTTCTCCCAATTTATTCGCCCCATCATTGCCCCTGGGCCAGCATCTATTTCTGGTATCGAGGATAAAATTTCTTCTAATTCAGCCAATAAAATCTCTTGTAGACAACTCCGCCGCTTTTTTCCGGGATCATATTGCCTGTCGAGAAAAAGAGTTAAAATTTTTATGCCTATAATCCTCAATCCATCTCCAACTTTGCTCAATTGAGAAATTTCCTTTACGAATCTATAAAAGTAGTCATAATCCCAATCTTTAACTCGGGGGTTGAAATAGTTGAAGAAAGTTTCTTCTTTTCCCAGGCGCAGTTTTTCAAAAACTTCTATTTTTAGGACTTCTCCTTCTTTAGCCGAGAGGCCCCGAATTTTATGATCCCAGGAAATCTGGTCCTCCGGAAAACGCAATGTTTTGCCAAATTTATTAGTGCATAAAAGCTTTTTGCCCGCAGATCCATTTTCTCCATCTTGAATAGTAAAAATAAAAGCTCCCCCATCAGTATGGCTTCCGCCACGGGCATTCCAATATTTATCCGCCACGCGATGAAAACGAGAGTCTTCTTTAGCTAAACTGGCCAGCGTAGCATCAATGGCTTGTTTTTCCGAGCAGATCAACCCGATTTGCACTTCGCCGGTACTTAAAGCAAATACTTGGGGCCGTAACATGGCTGTATCCGTAATGCCGATGAGTTGAAAAATTCTCTGAGTCGGTATATTTCGAGCAATAATAAAAAACCAAGGGCCATCAGGAGACCCATGAATATGGCGAAATTGAATCTCGCGGTAAATTCTCTTTTTTTCTGGAGGAAGATAATCGAAATCTAATTCAGTGGTTGGCGCCATGGCTTCTATTATATATTCCAGAGGATATCCGTAGACTCTATTCCAAAGGTCGAAAAGGAGAACGGCCACCTCGGTATCAGTCAAAAATAGGGGAGTTAAGTTGTACTGGTATAAATATTCACATATAGCTTGATAATTAGCAAAGTCCCCATTGTGGACTAAAGCCTCGTGCATCCCTGAAAAAGGATGGGCTCCTCCGGGATGCCAGATCTTGCCCTTGGTCGGATAACGTTGATGAGCAATCCAGATGTGCGCCCGCAGATTATTTAACTTATAATATTGAGCTGCCTGTTCTGCATAGCCAACTATTTTAAGGATGAGCATATTGCGGCCATGAGAAAGAACAAATGCCTTTTTCTCTGGGGAATTGCTATAAAATTGTTTATTTATTTGAAAACTATTCTGATATATGAACTCATCTTCTGCTTGCCGCCCAGGTAAGTCGACTAAGAAATTCCGCTCTTGAAATTTCTCCAAGATTTCCTTTTTTACGCGCGCAAAGTAGCGATAGACAGTTGGAGGCTTAACTTCAAGACCTTCCACTTCTCGATAATCATGCAGCGTGGGTATTTTTTCCGCATGATGGATTTCCAAATAAGGCTTTATAAAATTTTCTTCTAACTGGAAGCGAATACTTTCATCGATGAAAGCAATCTGGAGAAGGTAATCTTCTTGTAATAATTCGGCACTTATTCCCAAATCTTCAGGGCAAAGCCCTACGGCCGCAATTCCACCCCCTTTGCCATTGCCCCGGTTGTGCATTTGGCGAGAGGGTTCAATAATATGTTGGCCACTAACTGGAATAGAACAAGCAAAACCCGTAACTCCACAGCCTCCCTCTTCTTCGGCTTGCCCCCGCTCCAGAAAGGAAATCCCTTTTATCATTTCTTGGCGTGAGGCAATTATTCTTTGAATTTGCTGCCAGGTATCTTCCATTTTCTTTTTTCCCCAAATTTTTTATAATGTCTTCCCATCAATACGCTGAAATATGGGGCGTAAATCGTCCCCTAAATTTTTTCCTTCATAATCAACATGGTAGAGCAAGTCTGTCCGGCCGACAAGATCGCCAATGTCCTGCAGACCAAGAATCTTTAGGAGAGTTATTAGTTGCTTTCTCCAAGCGGCATAAAGGTTTATTATTCTTTGGGTTCCCCAATCTACATCAATTAAGCGCGAAAGTTCCGGATCGGTAGTGGCTATCCCCCGTGGGCAGCCTTGGCCGCTTTCACAATTGCGGCAACGAATACATTCCAAGGCCACCAGATCGGCAGTGCCGATAACTACCCCATCAGCCCCCAAAGCGATGGCCTTAGCTATGTCATAGGCTGTGCGGATGCCGCCGCTAACCATCAGGGTAACCTGATCGCGAATTCCTTCTTCTTTTAAGAAGCGATGCACCTTAGGAATAGCGTATTCTATGGGCATAGCAATATTTTTCTTAGCAATCTCCGGAGCAGCTCCAGTGCCGCCATAGCTGCCATCTAAATGGATTATATGAGCACCCGCATAATAAATTCCCACGGCTACCATGTCTACATCTGTAGGGGTCGAGACTTTCACGGCCACCAGACAATGATGGTTTACCTCTTTTATCCAGTCTACATGCTTCTTGTGATCTTCAACGGAATAAACACTATGAAAAGGAAAAGGGGAAAACAATGAACTACCTACCACCGCCTCCCGCATGCGCGCCACGGCCGGGGTTACTTTATCACCTAAAAGATGGCCCCCCAGCCCAGGTTTTGCTCCCTGGGCATACTTAAACTCTACAACTCTTACTCTTTTTATTGTTTCCTCGCGCACGCCAAATAGTCCCGTGGCCACTTGGGTGATCATATGGTGGTCATATTGACGTAGTTCATTTGGATAACCACCTTCTCCTGTACATGTAAAAGTATCCCAAGCTTCCGCCGCTTTTGCTCGACAGAGCATGGTGGTGAGGCTTACGGAACCAAAAGACATTCCGCCACCATAAAAAGGAAGGCCTATCCTGATCTGCGGACGCCCATCCTGGCGTCTATTAAGGGGAATAGAAAGGTTGGGATCATCTTCACTTAATATTTGCTGTTCATTGATTTGATGGGGAAAACGAAAACGTAACCGATCAAATCCTCCTCCAGATTCTCCGATCCGATATTCTACATCAGTATATGGCAAAGTACCCGTTTCAGCCTGCTGCCAGGTGGCAATCAGCAAATCCGGAGTCCAACGGTAATCCCCAAGGGCGGCTAAGCTGGGGTTTACAGAAATAGACAGGGCCCCCTGCGGGCACCGGATCAAGCAACAGAACTCATACTCTCGGCAAGATGGGCCCCAGCATAGCTCATCATAAGGAGCTAACATTCTCTTTCCCAATTGCTGGTGTACTCCTTGAGGGCAAAGCTGCGCACAAAGACCGCAATGCCGACATTTCTTTCCCCGATAAATTTTATATTTACTGATAGGATGACGGAAGCGTGAAGGGGTTTTCTTAATTGGGGGAAGGAAGGGCATATTCTTTCTCCCTAACTTCGCTGGCCGCACGAGTTCTTCTAAAAATTTGGCCAAAGGTTTCTTCTTCAATTTCTTCTAAAAATATGGCTCGGCCAGATTCTCCTCGTAGTCGGCGCACATCTCTTATTCCCATGGCTCCTAAAACTTCCAGAATTTGTCCATGCCAGGCAGCCATTAAGTTGATTATTCTTTGTTTGGCCCATTCTGGCTCAGCCTTATCTATTTCTACTGGACAGGATCTTCCTTTAACACATCTCCGGCAAAGCCGACATTCCCAGGCTATGAGCAAAGGAAGATCGAGAGAAATTCCATCAGCCCCGCAGATAATTGCTTTGGCCATATGCTCGGCTAAGGCTATTCCACCTCCAAAAATTAAGGTGACCTGGTCGCGACACTTTTCTTTGACTAAACGCAGATGGATTTGGCGAATCAAATCTTTAAGAAATATGGGTCGATCAGCAACTTGCTCTCGCCCTTTTTCATCAGCCAATAGATGAATTACTTCTCCCCCCATCTTGATCATATCCAGAACATCAGCCTCCACTCCCCGATGTAAAGCCATGCGGATGGCCACTACTATTTGCGGATTGAATTTTTTAATTTCCTTGATCGTTTCTATAGTTTGGTTTTTATCTTGATAGGGAATTTGCACCATGCGCACCATAGAAATTAATCCTGATTTATCTTCCCGAAAAGAGTCAATATAAGGGCAAAGCCAAGGAGTAAATGCCCTTAATTCTTCTCCAATTTCTTCGGCTTTCCAGATGAACAAAGTGTTAACTTCCTTAGCTGCTTGGGCCACGGCTGGCAGAGGGGGCAATGGCCAAAATTGCAAAGGGAGGAGGTCAAAGATCAAAGGCAAAGAGATTTCCAGGCGTTGCTGGGGCTTGGCTAAGATCTGGCTATCTTTAAGCCAACCTTCTCTTAGATTAAACGGTCCTGGATTTTTTCCTAAATCTATGGCCGTGCTAATATACTCGCGGCCGTGAATACCATCACGGGTAGGCCGGACTATTTCTGACATATCTGTCCACATGGAGTCAAAACCAGGGCCGGCAAAGGGACCACTATAACCACCACCCGAAACCGGGATGCGGCCAGTCTCTCCTTGCGCTCTATTACTGGCAATAATCTCTGGCGTCCAATAATCATCTCCCTGTTGCCAAAATTCCGGATTCTTTGTCTTCATCAAAATCTTTCCATGACAACTTTGGATGCAACGGAAACAGTTGCGGCAAAAGCTGTCGGCAGTGTCCCAAAGGTCTCGCTCATTAAATTTTCTTTTTTTAAATACCTCATAAGGGCAATTTTTCTTTACACAATTGAAGCAATGCAAGCAGCCGGCACCTTCTATTATTCCAAATGGTCCCGGACTTATAAAGCGCGAGGGGGTTGGTTTCGGGTGTAAAAAATATTTGCCCGGCATAATCTGCTCTTGGTTTATAATTAGCTATAATTAGGCGTTAAATTAGCCATGTCGATTTAATTTGGGGGAAAAATATTTTTTAGCCAATTAATAAACTTTTCCTTCCTTGCGGCCGAAGTCTCCGGGTCCGCACTGAAATATTGCAGAATAAAATCTCCGGCCCCAATTTCTTTTAAAATCCTCTGGGTGTAGCGAGTTCGGCCAAGGGCGACTTCATGGCCATTATGGTATAAACAATCTTGGTCCGCACATCCCCAAACGGCCACTCCTTTAGCGCCAGTCTCTAAGGCTTTTAATAAATGGGTAACCTCCAGCTTCGCCAAACAGGGTAAAGCCACGGTTTTCGTTTCTATTCCCTGCGCAAAAATTTGGGAATTTAAGAGGTCCTTAAGCTTATCTTTTTGTGGAGGACAGTAAAATATTACTATCAAAGATTTATTAGCAATTTTAAAATAATTAATAATAAAATTTAATAATTTACTTTAACATTTTAAGACGGCATCTTTACCTTTTCCTGGCCAGTTCTTTTTTTAGAAACTGGCCAGCTTTTATTTTCTCCTTTTGGCTTACTCTATTGTTTTTAGAGGATCGGCAGGTATTTTTCCAATTCGTAAGAAGTTATTTGAATTCGGTAACGATCCCATTCTAATTTTTTATTTTCGATGAAATGTTCAAAGATATGATCTCCTAACGCCTCCCTAACTAATTTGCTTTTTTCAGTAAGTTGAATGGCCTCTAAGAGACTTCCGGGAAGTTGTTTAATTCCTCTCCTTTCCCTTTCCGCAGCGCTCATCTTATAAACATTTTCTTCCACTGGCTCTGGCGGGGTGATTTTTTCTTTAATTCCCGCCAATCCGGCCGCTAACATAACCGAAAAAGCCAGATAGGGATTACAGGCCGGATCTGGGCTGCGAAATTCGATCCGCGTCGCTTCTTCTTTCCCAGGTTTATACATGGGCACTCTTATTAAATCAGACCTATTCTTCTGGGCCCAGGAAAGATAGACCGGAGCTTCATACCCCGGAACAAGGCGCTTATAAGAATTCACCCATTGACAGGTTACGGAAGTAATTTCCGGTGCATATTTTAATAAGCCACCTATAAAATACAGGGCTGTATCAGAAAGGTGATATTTGCCCTGGGGATCAAAAAAGGCATTTCGCGATCCGCGGAACAAAGACATGTGTGTATGCATCCCTGATCCGTTCTCTCCGAAAAGTGGCTTAGGCATAAAAGTGGCATAGACACCTTGTCGATAAGCCACCTCTTTGACCACTAAACGATAAGTCATTACGTTATCGGCCATGGTTAAGGCTTCTTCGTAACGCATATCAATCTCATGCTGGGAAGGAGCTACTTCATGGTGAGAATATTCTATTTTCATACCCAAAGCCTCACAGAAGAGAACCGTTTCCCGGCGCAAATCTAAAGCCTCATCCCGCGGAATTAAATCAAAATACCCACCCTTATCCAAAATTTCCGGCTTATATGGATCTTTAAAATAAAAATATTCTAATTCTGGACCGACGTAATAGGTGAACCCCATTTCTTTAGCTTTTTCTAAATTTTTCTTTAAAACATACCGCGGATCTCCAACAAAGGGTTGACCGTCGGGAGTATAAATATCGCAAAAGACTCGAGCTACTCCCTTTTCCTTAGGTCGCCAAGGTAAAATAGCGAAGGTTTTTGGGTCAGGAATGGCCACCATGTCGCTTTCATCTATGCGCACAAATCCTTCAATAGACGATCCATCAAAACCAATTCCTTCATTAAAAGCCTTCTCAATTTCTTCCTTGGGCACAGTGAAACTTTTTAAAAAGCCCAAAATATCTGTAAACCAAAGTTTGATAAACTTTATATCGTTCTCCTCAATTATCTTCAGCACATGACTATAATCTTTTTGAGACATCTATTCCTCCTTTTTAATCTCTTTTTTAAAATTTCGCTTATCTTTTTGCTCTGCATACGCCTTTTACTTCTTTCTAACAGTCATTTTTTATTCAGCAACCACTCTGGAAACAATGGCCAACTCCTTTATTTTTCGGCGCAGCGTATTTCTGTTTATCCCCAAACGGCGTGCAGCTTTCACCTGATTTCCTTTCTCTTCTTCCAGAACTAGGGCAATTAATAACCTCTCTACCTTTTTGATTATACGGTTATAAATACCCGGGCCCTTTATTTCTCTAATAAGCTCTTTTAAAATTTGCCGCACCGGCTCTTCCCAAGCAAGCTTTCCTGCCGGAAATTCTTCCGTAACTTTACTCTTTTTGACTATCTTGGTGAATAAGTTTGGCCACTGATTTTTGTCTTCGATTAATAATATTGCTGCCATTTTTTTACCTTACTCCCATCACATCTGCTCTATTTTTTAAGCAATCTTCATACCAACCTAATTTTTTTTAAATCACCTCCTTTGGCCTTAAGGGGCCGAAAATATAAGTATGTATTTACTGATTCATTACTCATCATCCCTCTAAGCTTAGAAGCTGGCTCGCCATCGCTGTTCCGCGGAACTGAAGCAAGCGAAGTAATCTCCTAATTAATTTATAATAATCAGATGGCTCCGTGTTGGTCACTATTCCAGCGCTGCATTTCTACTTCTTTGAGGTTTACCTTAAAACCGTTCTAAAAAATATAATGATATTTTTCGGCATGACCAGAATAAAAAATAGGCAGATTGCTCAAAAAAAGTCAGCTTGGGCAAAAATTAATTGCTCCCTTTCCCAGTTCATTTAAAATTTCTTCTTTAATTTTCATGAATTTTTTTTCTTCGGTTATTTTGGCGCCGCTCCCATCTTGGATATAAAAAACATCCACTACTTGATCTACTTTTGTGGAGACTTTTGCACTCCATATATTCAATCCCAAAGTATAAAATTTTTGGGCAATTTGGTAAAGTAGACCTGGACGATCGTTGGCGAAAATTTCAATTATAGTATAAAAATCTGAAGTCTCATTATCTATCTCCACCCGGGCGCTCTGCCGAGAAGAATAGAACTGATGAAAAAGAGGAAGAGAAAATCGGGCCAGCAACTCTTCTACTGCCCTTTTCTTTTCTAAAACTTCCTTGAGCTCTTCTTGAATCTTAGACCAGCGGGGAAAGGAGAACAAATTCTCAGGAATTAAATTTTGGACTTGAAAAATATCTACTGCAACTCCATTTTCCCAGGTATTTATTTGCGCAGATAGGATATTTAACGAATTAGCGGTTAATACTCCGCAAATTTTGGCAAAAAGCCCCGGTTCATCTTGGGCGACCACGGTTATTTCCGCCCATCCTTGTTCTAACCTTTCTTCGCCCTCCAAGACCACTATTTGGTCACTGAGCTTATCGGCCATGAGGATATACCGAGCAATAGCTTGGGGTTCTAGCCAGGCAAACTGCTTCCAGGGAATGTTGACCAGGTATTGAGACACTTTCCAGGGAGGTATTTGCCCATTTAAAAGATCCATAACAGCGTTTTGTTTTTCTTCGATTAATTCCTGATCATCTTTTCTGAATATCTCACCTTTTTCCAAAATATGTAGCGTCTTAAAAAATAATTCGCGTAGTAAAGTGTCCTTCCATACGTTCCAAGTATTAGGACCAACAGCCCGTAGATCAGCAAAAGAAAGTAAATAGAGCATGCGTAACTTTTCTTCATCCTCCACTTTTTGGGCGAAGCGTAGAATAAGGTTTTCTTCGTTTAAGTCCCTTCTTTGCGCTATTTCCGCAAAAGTTTGGTGTTCGCGCACTAAAAAGCGCAAACGGGCAATTTGTTCAGGAGAGAGGTTGAGTCTTTGCCCAATGGCCGCCGCAATATCTTCCCCTCGCCGGGCATGGGCAGCTCCCTCACCCTTGCCCAGATCGTGGAGAAAGACGGCTAACTTCAAAAGTCCTGGCTCTTCTATTTCTCCCATAATTTGGCAAAATAAGGGATAAGATTGACCACTAATGCCCTTTTCCAAGTTTTCTAATTCGCGCACCGCATATATAGAATGGATATCCACGGGATAAATGTGGTATCGATCATATTGAACTTGGCAATGAATTTTCTCAAATTCCGGCAAAAACTTTTGCAAGAAACCAGTCTCATGCATGGTTTCTAATACTAAGGACAAATTTCCTGAGGCGGCGAAAAATGACCAGAAGGATTTAATTGATTCCTCTGCCGAACGGAATTTTTCCCCTACCACGTCCAATTGCCCAGCTATCAACTCTTTAAGCTGGCTATCCATCTCCACACCATATTCGTGAACAATAGCAAATGCCTTCCAAATGGCTAAAGGCTGACGGTCAAATAAAGAGGAGTCCGTGGCTATTAATTTTCCATGATAAATGGAAAAACCAGGAAAAATTTCCGCAGATGCTGGCCCTCTGTAGCCGCTCAAGGCAACGGTTTGCTCGTTGAGACACCTATCGATCAGGTGAGTAGAAATTTGATAGATATGGAGAGCATGACGAAAATAATCCTGTAAAAAAAGCTCGGTAGCTTTAACCATCTCTGGCTCTCTATACCCAAGTAAAGAAGCAATTCTTTCTTGGTCTTCGAAAGAGAGGCGGTCTTCTCGGCGTTGATAGAAATAATGAAGTTGATTTCTCACCCGCCATAGAAAATTTAAAGCGCTCCAAAGAATGTGCCATTCTTTCTCGGAAAGTATTTTATTTTCGGTTAATTCTCTGTTCGTGCTTAGACGATATTTAATTTTGGCGGCCCACCAAGCTGCGTGATAATCTCGCAGACCTCCTTTCCCCTCTTTTATCTCCGGTTCTAAGATAAAAACCGAATCTCCATAATGTTGGTGTCTATCTTTTATTTTTTGCTGAATTTTTAAGATTAAATCTTGCTCTCTACCTCTGGCTTCTACTTCCCATAATTTTCTTTCCCACTCGTAAAAAACTTTTTTCTCCCCGGCTACCCAGCGCGCATCCAAAAAGGAAAGGAAAAGATCCAAATCTTTGCCGCTTGCTCGCCAACTTTCTTGAGGAGTTTGAATCGTATAACCCAAAGTTAATCCCCAGTCCCAAAGCGGATATAGCATCCTTCTAACCCATTCCTCAATTCTTTTTCCCTTTCCTGGCCCATGGAGGATTAAAAGATCTATATCCGAATAGGGGCTGAGTTCTTCGCGGCCGTAACTTCCGCGCGCTAAGCACGTAATATTTTCCTCTAATTGTTCATTCTGAAATGCTATTTTAAATAAGCTGCGGAGCACCCTGTCTATTAAATCAGCATGAGCCTGACCGTACTCACCGCCCGTAATTCCTTCTTCATGGCGATTCTTCAGCCACTCTCGGCCTTTTAGGTAAAACCTTTTAATATCTTCTAAATTGGTCAATGAGCACATCTTCCATTCCAAATTCTTAAAAGAGATTAATTCGCTTATTATGGTTCATAAAGCGTTTTCGCCACGTTCTCCCGTCCTAATCCTTATCGCATCCTCCACTGGTAAGACAAAGATCTTACCGTCTCCAATTTTTCCGGTTTTAGCGGCCTTGGCTATTGTTTCCACAACCCTGGTGACTACTTGGTCAGGTACCACTACTTCAATCTTAATTTTAGGAACTAATTCCACGACATATTCAGCCCCGCGGTAAACTTCTTTGTGCCCCTTTTGCCTCCCAAAGCCCCGCACTTCGGTAACAGTCATGCCCTGCACGGCAACAGCACTAAGGGCATTTTTCACCTCATCCAATTTAAACGGCTTAATGATCGCTTCTATTTTTTTCATTTATACCTCCCGCCCATCTTCTTTTTTATTCAGAAAGGCAACATTTGGGGTTTGGTCCTTAAAAATTATACCCCTTTTCATTGTGTTGGCTTAAATCTAAACCATCTTCTTCTTCCTCTTCTTTAACCCTTAGCCCCATCAACCGATCTAAAATTTTGAGCAAGATAAAAGTAACGCCAAAGGCATAGACCCAAGTTACCAATACGGTGATTATTTGTACTCCTAATAACTGCGGATTGCCCAAAAACAAGCCATTATTACCAGCTTCGTTAATCGCCTTAGAAGCAAACAATCCCGTAGCCATTGCCCCCCAGGTTCCTCCTATGCCATGGATACCGAATACATCTAAACTATCATCATACCCAAATTTGTTCTTCATGAGAACAGCCAAATAACAGAAAATCCCGCCGCCCAGACCAATAAGCAAAGCTGAAATAGGCCCCACATACCCAGAGGCAGGAGTAATAGCCACCAATCCCGCTACTGCCCCACTGGCCCCGCCCAAGGTAGTCGGTTTTCCTTTCATCAACCATTCAATAAACAACCAAGAAAAAGCGGCCCCAGCTGTAGCTTCATGCGTAGCGACAAAAGCGCTCACGCTTAATTTGCCAGCCCCAATAGCACTGCCCGCATTAAAACCAAACCAACCAAACCAGAGTATTCCCACTCCCGTGATCGTCATGGGCAGATTATGGGGCGCCATGGGTTCTGAACCATACCCTTTTCTCTTGCCGATGAGGAGTGCGGCAGCTAAGGCGGAGATTCCTGAATTTATGTGCACCACAGTGCCTCCTGCGAAATCTAAAGCTCCCATTTCGCGCATCCAGCCCTTAACCCCCCACACCCAATGCGCTAAAGGATCATAAACTAAGGTGCTCCACATAAGAGTAAAAAGCACGAAAGTCTTAAACTTCATTCTTTCGGCGACCGCCCCAGTAATTAAAGCCGGAGTTATTATGGCGAACATGGTTTGAAAGATCATAAATGCTTGATGAGGAACAGTCGGGGCATAATCGGGATGCGGGTCTAAGCCCACTCCTTTCAATCCAAACCAGGAAAGGCTTCCTATAATTCCGCCAAAGTCAGGTCCAAAAGCCAAGCTATAGCCAAATATTACCCACTGAATGGTCACCAAGGCCATAATAAAAAAGCTAGGCATAATTGTTCCCAATACATTTTTGGCCCGCACCATTCCTCCATAGAAAAGGGCTAACCCCGGCGTCATTAAAAGAACAAGAGCTGCCGAAGTCAATAACAAGGCTGTATCTCCTGGATCTATCTTGCCCATATTTGCCTCCACTTTAATTTTTATAAAAGTTTTTATTTACCGGAGGAATTCAAGGAGGATGCCAAGCTTGAGGAAAGATTATTTTTTGTAAAAAAGCCAATAGAATTGCATGATAAGGGCTTTAATTTCGTTAAAAATTCTTAGAAAAATTTTT
>JBNAWB010000029.1:0-13134 GCA_049699975.1 Thermodesulfobacteriota bacterium | reverse complement strand
GCATCCTTGCTGGAAATTTCCACCGGAAAACTCTCTGGAGAATTTTTCATTTTAAATATGCCCCGCCAAATAACTTCTTCCCTTCCCAAAAGGCGAATTTGAAAGGAACTTCCTTTATTCTTTCGGGCATATTCTTGGAGAAAAGAATTAAGCTTGGGATGAAAACTATAAAAATCTAATTTATAAAGGCGCGAATATGTATCTTTGGAAAGAATTTTCTCCGAGATCTTTTCCAAAGGTGCACACCCAAAGCTTAAAGCGAGAATTATTAATAAAAGGCTTTTAATTAAGCATGCTTTCATAATATGTAAGCCTACCACTAATTTTTAATTGACGAAAGAATAAATTTTAAGTTAGTTTAAATTTGGAACATGGTTCTAAAGTGTAAGGCAAAAAACAGAAAAGAATAAAATATTTAATGTGCTCATTTATTAATAAATGTCACAGCCTTCGCTCAGATATAGGGTTGGGGAATTATTTAGAGGCTAAAGGAGAGAATTAAAAATATGGATGGAGACACGCTCTATGAAGAATTTTCCAAAATTATAGGCGGTGGCCAATCAAAGATTTTGCCGCAGATTATTAAAAAAATTGCCGATGAAAAGGAAATTAAAATCCTTATGAACGCTTTCCCGCCGGCCACGGCTTCGGAATTGGCCGCCAAAAGCGGTATTTCTCAAGTAGAAGTCGAACCCCTGATTCAGAACTTATTCCAAAAAGGGTTAATTTTTCAATCAAAGAAAGAGGGCGAACCAAAATATTATCGAGTTAAAACTGTTCCTCAATTTCACGATAGCTCAGTCCTTTGGACCGGGGCCACGCGGGAATTTCTTGACCTTTGGAAAGAATATACAGAAAAAGAATGGGCCGACTTTGGGAGAGTGGTGGAAGCCTTTCTACCCAAGCCAGCGGTCCGCGTTATCCCCGTGGGCGCCACCATTGAAGCAAAAGCTAAAGTTTTAGCCTTTGAAGATGTGCGCGAAATAGTTAATCAAGCCAGAAATTTAGCGGTTACGCGCTGCACATGTCGGGTAGTTGATGGAAAATGTGGCAAGCCCGTGGAGGTGTGTATTCAAGTGAATCGAGCTGCTGATTATGCCCTCCAAAGAGGAACAGGCCGCGCCATATCTAAAGAAGAAGCCATGAACATTCTGCATTTAGCAGAAAAAGAAGGCTTAATCCATATAGTTGATAATCGCCAAAAAGTTGACCACATTATTTGCAACTGCTGCCGCGATTGTTGTATTAATTGGAAGCTGCCCAATCCCCGCAAATTTGTTGATCCCAGTCGATTCCAAGCTTTGGTCAACTCTGAAGAGTGTTTAGGTTGCGGCGTTTGTTTAGAGCGCTGCTTTTTTGGCGCCATTATATTAGAGGGGCAGGAACCGCGGGCCCGCATCATTCCTGAAAAATGTGTGGGATGTGGCGTATGCACCATAACTTGTCCGGCCGAAGCTATTACCTTAAAAGAAGTTCGTCCTGTGGAGGTCATTCCACCAGCTTGACTTTGATTCTATTTTTAAACTAATTTTCTTGGCGTGCGCGGCGATTTTTGCACTGATAATTTACCTACCCTCTATTACTCCGTTGCGCAAGACAGCCTGTCCTCTATCGTTATAGGCCTCTAAAAGATACAAGTTGCTGCCGGGGGACCATACTTTTACCTGGAGCTTCTCTCCGGGAATGACCGGCGCGCTGAAACGAGCGGCATACGATTTTATCCGGTCAGCATCTCCTTGCCATACTTCTTTTACAAAACAACGGCAAACCACTCCATAGGTACAAAGGCCGTGAAGAATAGGTTGGGCAAAACCTACGGCTTTAGCTACGGCCGGGTCAATGTGCAGCGGGTTGCGATCGCCGGACATCCGATAAAGAGCAGCCTGGTTTGGATCGGTAGGAGCCCAAAAAACATGATCAGGATCTTGAGCCGGAAGAGATGGTATCTCTTTTTTGGGTTGCGCAGGACCGCCAAACCCTCCTGCTCCGCGAACAAAAACTCCAGCCCAATTGGTACATAAAGGGGTACCATTTTTATCCTGCGAATCAAAGCGCATGACGATGAGCGCTCCAGATCCTTTGTCATATATACCTTCGATTACAGTGGTAGTTAACACTGTTCCTCTGCGGGGAAGAGGATTATGGAGCTGCAGGGTTTGCTCCCCATGGACCACCATCGCAAAATTGGCTTTCGTAGAAAGGAAGGCTTCTGCTCCCGCATTGGCCGGCAGGATCACTCCAAAGGTAGGAAAAGCTTTAAAATCCTTAGCTCCCTCATAAACATAGGTCAAATCATCCTTAGTAAAGCCTATCCCCAGAGCATAAATAATTAAATCCCTTTCTTCATAAGTAAATTCATAAGGACCAAAAACTTTACCCACCGCCTCAAAATTTAGGGCCATATTTTTCTCCTTTCTACTTTTTTATTCATCCTCCCCAATGGTTACATCTTTTCTGATCCTATAACGTTCCATCTTAGAACGCAAGGTGTTACGATTAATCCCTAAGAGAGTCGCCGCCTGGACTTGATTCCCTTTTGTCTCCTGGAGAGCTTTTTTTATGAGCATCTTCTCGATCACGGAAATAAAATCTATTTGTCCAGCAGACCGAGCTAATTCTTTAAGCTCTCTGAAGACCGGCTCCATGAGCCGCTCTAATTTTTCTTCCAAATCCATTTGCTTTTGCAGATCTATGGTCCGGGTGTCTTCTAAGGGAAAATCTTCAGGGAGGAGAGCGGAGCCTCGCGCTAAGACTAATCCGCGCTTGATAACATTTTCTAATTCCCGGACGTTACCTGGCCAGGAGTAACGCATTAATTTTTCTAAGGCCTCCGCAGAGATTTCAGTCGCCTGGGGGTTAATTTGGGAACCAAACTTCTTTAAAAAATAACTTACTAACTCTGGTATATCTTCTTTTCGTTCTCGTAAAGGAGGAAGAAAGATGGTAACTACTTGCAAACGGTAATATAAATCCTGCCGGAAACTACCTTCCCTGATGGCTTTTTCCAGATCCTTATTGGTAGCCGCAATTAGCCGTACATTAACCGTAATACGTTCACTCCCTCCTAATCTTTCGAACTGGCCATCTTGCAAAACGCGCAAAATTTTAGCCTGAGTGGCTGGAGTCATATCTCCTATTTCATCAAGAAAAATGGTCCCTCCCTGAGCCTGTTCAAATTTGCCAATCCGGCGCGTTAGCGCTCCAGTAAAAGCTCCCTTTTCATGACCAAAAAGCTCGCTTTCCAAAAGGGTTTCGGGTATGGCCGCACAATTCACGGGCAAAAAAGGTTTATCAGCCCGGCGGCTGTGGTGATATATAGCTCGGGCAATTAATTCTTTCCCGGTGCCGCTTTCGCCTCGCAAAAGCACCGTAACCTCTGTCGGCGCTACCTGTCCAATAATTTTATAAATTTCTTGCATAGCCAAAGAAGAACCTACAATGGCTTCTCCTTCGCCACTTTCTTGGGGCTGGCCAACCCAAGAAACTACTTTTTTCATCATCTGCGATACTTCCAGGGCCCGCACCACTAACCTCTTCATCTGGGGCACAGCGAAGGGTTTGAGGATATAATCAAAGGCCCCAAACTTCATGGCTTCGATAGCCGTATCAGTGGTGCCAAATGCGGTCATTAGAATTACTAAGGCTTTAGGATCTTGCTCTTTTATCATTTTTAAAACTTCTATTCCACTCAGCCCAGGCATCCTTATGTCCATAATGACCAAATCTGGCTTATGCTCGGCAAAGAGCTGGAGGGCTTCTGCGCCATTCTTGCCCGCGAGGACCTCCAAGCCATCTGCTTGCAGTAGGCGCGTCAATGAATAACGCATACTCTGGTCATCATCAACAATTAATACTCTGGCCATATCTTGACCTACGCTATGGGTAAATAAATATAAAAAGTTGTTCCTTTTGGGGGATAACTCTCTACTTTAATCTTTCCCTTATGCTCTTCAATTATCCTTTGAACAATGGGCAGTCCTAATCCTATGCCTTCTTCCTTGGTACTAAAAAAGGGCTCAAAAATTTTTTCTTTTATCTCCGGCGGTATTCCTTCTCCAGAATCTCGAAAAGAAATTACTAATTCCTCGCCGCCAGAGGCAGAATTTTCTCGGAAAGTAGCCACCGCCAATTTTCCCCCCTGGGGCATAGCTTGGACGGCGTTCAGGAGGATATTCAAAAAAACTTGCTTCATTTGTTCTGCGTCCACCGCCACATAAGGATTTTTATCCCGAAAATTCTTTTCCAGGATTATTTCTTGAGCCTCTAATTCATAAGTTATTAAATGGAGAGTTTCTTCCAAAAGCTTATGCAGATCGATTTTGCGCAAGGCCGGCGGGCGCGGGCGAGCAAAATCAAGAAATTGGCGAATTATTTTATTAACTCTTTCAATTTCTGATTCGATTACGGCTAAGTCTTTCTCTCTGGACGCGGGAGTGGCTTCTTCATCGACCAAAGAATGGATTAAAATTTTAATACTAGTTAAAGGGTTACGAATTTCATGGGCAATTCCAGCAGATAATTGCCCCAAGGTGGCCAACTTCTCCGACCGCATAAGCTGTTCCTGCGTCTGCTGTAATTCCGCCGCCGCTTTTTTTACTCTTTCTTCGAGCTGGCTACTAAAAGCCTTTAGTTCTTCATACATTAAGGCATTTTCTAAGGCCAAGGCCGCCTGATTAGCAAAAATCATTAAAGATTGCAGCTTTTTCTCACTAATATGATCATCGCTCGTCAAATTGTCGGCCGCGATTCCCCCTAAGACCTTCTGGCGGGATAACAGAGGCACTGCTGCCAAAGATCTTACATCTAAAAAAGTTATTAAATCTCTGTTTACGCGTGGATCCCGGCGGGCATCTTCCACAATAAAAGGCCGTCTCTCTTTAATCGCTCGGGATAAAATATTATCTTGGGCATCATAGGGCAAGCTGATATTTTGAATTTTATCTTTATCTATGCCCACGGCCACTTTACAATTCAATTGCTTTTTTTCTTCATCGAGTAAGTATAAGCGCGCCCGGTCGAAACCGATCCCCTGCGTTACTCCTTTCAAGATTAATTCCAAAATTTCTTCTAAATTTAAGGTGTGCATCGACATCCCGATTTCGTGGAGGGCAGAAAGTTCTCTTACCCTTTTAAGTTCTTCCACGATCTCTTCCTGTTTTTTCTGCAATTCATCAAAAAAGGGATAAGAGGTCATGGAGTGTTCGCCGAAATCTAATCCCCTTATTTCTTCTTCTGGAGAAACTCTTAGGCCTATAGTAGAGTTGAGGGTCTTGAAAAATAACCAGGCTACAGGAAAGGCCCAGAGGAAAACAAACAAGACCCCCTGGCTTTGCACCAAAAGGAGGTCCAGACCTCCTCCAAAAAACAAACCATTTAAGCTATAACCCAGGCTATTTTCTACATATTTATCCTGGGCAAAAAGGCCCACGGCCAAAGTTCCCCAAAGGCCATTGGCCCCGTGTACGGAAATCGCTCCTACTGGATCATCAATGCGTAAACGCTCTAAGCCTTTCAAAGAGCAATAAAGAACAAATCCGGAGATCAAGCCAATAATGGTGGCGCTAAAAGGACTGATTATCGCAATGCCTCCCGTACAAGAAACAAGTCCGCCCAGCACGCCATTAAGCGTCAGACTCACATCCGGCTTCCCTTGCCGGGTCCAGGTCAAAATCATGGTGCTCAGAGCACCGCTTGCTCCTGCTAAAATAGTATTAACCGCAATCAGGGCGATACTTGGATTGGTAGCCGATAGCGTATTGCCTGTGTTAAACCCAAACCAACCAAACCACAGAATAAAAACCCCTAAGGCCACTAAGGGCATATTATGGCCGGGAAAAGGATTAACGGAACCATCCCGGTTATATCTTCCGAGACGTGGGCCTAAGACCAGAATTCCGGCTAAAGATACCCAACCTCCTACAGAGTGCACCACGGTAGAGCCAGAAAAGTCTATCATTCCTTTTCTGGCCAGCCATCCGCCTCCCCAAATCCAATGGCCGACGATTGGATATATTAAAGAACTGATCAGCACACTATAACAGAGATAACCGATAAATTTAGTCCGCTCACTCAAAGCCCCGGAAACGATCGTGGCTGCCGTGGCCGCAAAAACAACTTGAAACATTAAATTAGCAAATTTCCAATTATCTATTTGCCCGCTCTGGGTAAGGTGACTCAACAAAAAATCACTGGTGCCTAAAAATCCTCCTAAACTGCTGCCAAACATCAAGCCGTAACCTAAAAAGAAAAACCCCATTGCGCCGACAGCAAAATCAATAATATTTTTCATGACTACATGGCCGGCATTCTTGGCCCGCGTAAAACCTACTTCGACCAAGGTAAAACCAGCCTGCATCAAAAAAATGAGAAAAGCGGCTATTAAAGTCCAGATCATATCCATGGAAACAGCGTGTTCGGAAAGGGCTTTAATAGGCTTAGCTGATTCTTCGGCATTAAGCGCCCAAGTAAATTTAGCCCAGCCTATAGAATAAAAAACGATAATCAACAAACAGCAAAGCAGATATTTGGAGATCGAGTATTCGCGAATCATGATTTAACGACCAATTGCCAAGGATATTTTATTATAATCATATCTTAAATAAAAAAATGGGGGAAGAAGCTTTACCTCCTCCCCCATTACCACCAGTACTTCTAAGGCATTTTATCATCTCAAGATTTTGGCTATTTCTTTTTTATCAGCCTCCATTACGTATGGAATTCCCGAAACCTCTGCCGCCTCTCGGGTTAGGGCGCATAGGTCGTCTCTGGTTATATATTTTAAGGCGAATTTGCGCGCCCCCGCCATAAGTTGCTGCAGCCCGGCATTAAGGCGATCGAAGTAAGTAATCATACCGATCGCTCCGGTGGGAATTTTCTCAAAATCTTTGCCGTATTTTTCTTTTAATTTGGCCGCTAATATAAAGACATGGTCCACATCCGTCCCGTACTTAGCAATATCTTGGGGTACTTTTCCTTTCTTGATCATCTCCCCTACTGTATTACCTACCATAGCTGCGGTCATAGAAGCACGCCCCAGGCAAATGGCTTTTATATATGGCGCTCCTAAAGCTAAGGCTTTGAATATATGGTCTTCGAGCGACAACCCACCGGCCATGGCACAAGCGGGGATATATGCTCTTTTTTTCCTTAATTGTTCCAGGAACTGATAAAGCAAACTCTCCAAATAAACCGTAGGAATACCCCATTCATTCATCATCCGCCAAGGGCTCATGCCCGTGCCTCCTCCCGCGCCGTCCACGGTTAGCAAGTCAATTTTGGCATCGGAGGCGTATTTTACAGCCCGAGCTAAATCTGCCGGCCGGTAGGCCCCAGTCTTGAGCGAAATGTGTTTAGCTCCTATTTGGCGCAGGCGTTTAATCTCCTTATGAAACCCTTCTTCATCAACCATACCCAAGCGCGAGTGCCGTTCAAATTCCTTAAAATCACCTTGTTGGAATGCTTCCTGAATTACGGGATCTTCGGGATCAGGAAGAACGATATAACCTCTACTTTTTAACTGCAAGGCTCTTTCTAAGGTAGGTAATTTTACTTCTCCTCCGATATCTTTTGCTCCCTGACCCCATTTAGGCTCTATAATTTCCACGCCCAATTTCTCCACGACATATTCGGGGACTCCCAAACGCCCGTCTTCTACGTTATATTGGACAATAATTCCCCCATAGCCGTTGTACCACTGCTGGAAGATCTTTACCCGCCGTTCCATTTCCGGTGATTTAACCACCCGCCCGTTTTTTATTTCTGCATCGGGGTCCATGCCACAAACATTTTCGCCCACCACCACTAAAGTTCCGGTTATGGCCGCAGCAATAGCCATTGACTCCCAATGAATCCGGGCAATGTCCGTAGAGCCTAAAGCGCCGGTAAAATAAGGAACTTGTAAACGAATTTTTTCTTGGGCGCCTATGGAAGTTGATATATCCACTGTGGGGAAAGTGGCCCGATCAGAATCAGCCGGAACTCCCACAGCGCCAACGCAGGAACCCTGAATATTGAAGTGAGAAAAATCAACTGGATAATCTTTTTCCGCCCCAGCCGTAACCTTGGCGAAAGGCTGCGGATATAGAATTTCCCGGCCGCGCAGGGCAGATCGCCCAACTTCGCATGGACCAGGGCACCCATCTAAGCAGGTGACACAAATTCCTGATTGAGGTGCGGGAGAAACACGATTTCGGCTCATGGTTGCCGGACTTGCGTTAGGCTTGCTATACGTCATTTTTTCTCTTCTCCTCCTTTTGTAAAAATAAATTTTTTTCAGGGCGCCCAAAATAAAAAAGGCGCCCTTTGCGGACGCCTTTGTCATCCTCGGCCGTACATCTTCGGACGGCCATTATTTATTCATAATGTTATATTATTATGCAAAGTGCCTATTTTTTGTCAAGACCTTTTTTAAAATTAAACCTGATTAGCTAAGATAATCGCTTCCGCAATCTCGCGCATAGATTTCCTTAAATCCATAGACTTTTTTTGGATACGCCGGAATGCTTCTTCTTCTGATAAATTTTGTTCTTTCATTAAAATTCCTTTGGCCCTCTCAATTACTTTCCGCGAGATCAATTCATCTTCAATCATCTTGGCCTTCATGATCAAACCGGCGTTCTCGATGGCAATAGCTGCCTGATTGGCGACGGTGGTCAATACTTCCACTTCTGTTTTAGTAAATTTATGCGGGAAAGAAGTGTAGCAATTAATAACCCCTATCACTTTATCCCGAACTGTCATGGGAACACTAAGCATAGACACGAGGCCTTCCCGGCGCGCCAACTCTTTTTCTTTATACCGGGGTTCTTTGAGCACATTATAAATCATCATCGGCTTATTCTCTTGGGCCACGTAACCCACTACCCCTTCTCCCAACTTCAAGCTTCGCTCCTTCAAATACTCTTCGCTCATCGATTGCGTAGCCCTGATCTTTAAAGCATTATCCCGCTCATCTACCAACCACAAAGAACAAATCTTTGACTTCATAACTTCCGCGGTTACCACAACGATTAAACGCAATATATTTTCTAAATATAATTCGGAAGAGATAGCTTTACTTATTTTGGAGAGGGCCTCTAATTTTTTGATCAAAGACCCTTTGGAGCTGGAAGAAGACATAACTCAATTCCCTTACAAAATTTACAATAAATTTTTGATATTACAAAATCTATTCTTTGTCAAGGGGCATTATTTCTGACCGTCGATCAGCTTTTAATTTCTATTTAATTTGCTTAATCTCCCCCGCTCCTTATTTAGAAAAGAGAGAAGAAGAGGAAATGGATTACAGGCAGAGGAGGGAACAAAGTGTAGGGCAAGCCCTAAAGGCTTGCCCTACGAATTGTTAGAAATGTTTAGTCCACCTCCCCTTGGCGGAAAGAATGGTGGGCAAGTCGGTACGACTCGATTCCGAGAAGAACGATATTAATTCCCAGCCGATTTAAATTTCACCTTCCCCCTCTCGCTTGTTTCCTTCTGGTGAGAAATATGAAAACTGTTAAACGGGCAGGCATTATTTCGGACCACCGATCAGTCTTTTGGCAAATAGCTTGAGATGAATCAGGCGGAAGCAGGAAAAAGAGGACAAGTCATATTATTTATTAATTATAATTTGCATTTCCATAAAATAATCTTAAAATGAATATAAGAAGGGAGAAGGAAATGAATAGACGAGAATTTATAAAATTTGCGGGCACTGGCCTGGCCCTTGGATTATTTGGTCAGTCTTCTATATTAAAAGGGCAAGAAAAATATGATTTAGTAGTTATCTCCGGCGAGCCAGCAGCGGCTACCCAAAAAGCCTTAGAAGTTATGGGGGGAATTTCGCGTTTCGTCAAAAAAGGGCAACGGGTAGTTCTCAAACCCAATATGTCCTTTTCTCGCCCTCCGGAATTTGGATGCAATACCCATCCGCAAGTGGTTGTAACCGTCGCTCGGGCTTGTTTAGAAGCAGGGGCCGCTCAAGTACTCGTCCTTGATTACCCTTTGGGGCGCGGTGAGCTATGCTTAGAAAAATCAGGGATTAGGGACGCTTGTAAAGGTCTGCCCAACGTGCGGGTTTTGGCCTTAGAAGAAAAAAAATTTTTCCGTGAAGTCAAAGTTCCCCATGGTAAAGTTTTAAATCAAGTGGAAATTATGAAAGATGTCTTAGAAAGTCAGGTGTTGATAAATTTGCCCGTCACTAAATCACATTCGGCTACCGGCATAAGCATGGGCATTAAAGGCCTTATGGGCTTGATTTGGGACCGAAAAAGTTTCCACTTTGAATACAATATTAACCAAGCCTTGGCTGATTTGGCCTCGGTAATAAGACCTCAGCTCACCATCCTTGATGCCTCCCGCGCTTTAGTAACTGGCGGCCCAGGCGGCCCGGGCGAAGTATTAAAACCAAATTTGATAATTGCCGGAATAGACCCGGTGGCCGTAGATGCTTATGGAGTTTCGGTCGCCCCATGGTACGGACAAAAATTTAAGGCCCGCCAAGTTGAGCATCTGCTTGTTGCTCACCAACGGGGCTTAGGAAAGATAGATATAGATCAGCTAAAAATTTTTCAGGGCAAAGTATGAGGGCTTTTCTCCAGGCCTTATCGCTCTTTCTTTTTACTCTTTTTTTTATCTTTGCCGCCTATGGCTTACCAGAATGGCTGCCGGCAGATCTTTATCTCCGTTTAGATCCTCTTCTGGCTTTAAGTGCCCTTTTAGCTAAAAAGGAATATATAGCCCGGGCTTTATGGAGCATAATTATTATTGGCGCAACCATTTTCATTGGCCGTTTTTTTTGCGGGTATGTTTGCCCCTTAGGAGTCACTATCGATCTTGGTCACTTTTTCTTTTGGCGGAAAATTAAATTTTTTCATTTCTCCAAAGATAAAGTTTTACGCCGCCTAAAATTTTATTTGTTGCTTATCACTCTTAGCGCTGCTCTGGCCGGCTTAACTATATCAGCCCTCTTTGATCCTATACCCATCCTCACGCGCTTTTACACCTTTACTCTGTACCCTTTGGTCATCACTATTTTTAATTTAATTTTGGATATTTTGCGGCCTTTGGGTACCATATTCGGCTGGGCAACTTTGCAGCACACCCATTATGCCCAACCAGTATACTATATGTCTTTAATTACTTTTTTAATCCTTGCCTTAATTATTTTTTTGAATCGCTATGCTTCCCGATTTTGGTGTCGTTATCTCTGCCCCCTGGGCGCCTTGCTCAGTCTTATATCACCCCTGGGTCTTTTCAAGCGGCGGGTAAATCAAAACTGTACTTCATGTTTAAAATGCCAGAAATCTTGCCCCATGGGAGCGGTAGCTGCTGACCCACGCCAAACTCACCTTAGCGAATGCATCCAATGCCGCACGTGCGCTCAAGTTTGTCCGGAAAATGCCATATCCTTTTGGCCCAAGCTCACTTTTTCCTCTTCCCCTATTGCTGGGGAGCATTCGGTGCCCGACATTTCTCGGAGAGAATTTTTATACGGAATTCCTTTTGGCTTAGTTATCGCCTCTTTAACCGACCGCACACCCTATACTCCCTTGCAAGGGAAAAACCGCCTAATTCGTCCTCCGGGCGCAATTCCCGAAGATGAATTTTTAAAAACTTGTATTCGGTGCGGCGAATGCATGAAGTCTTGCGTCACCAACACTCTTCAACCTTCTCTCTGGGAGTCTGGTTTAGCTGGACTTTGGACTCCCAAGTTGGATTTGCGTTTTGCAGCCTGTGAGCAAAACTGCAATATTTGTGGCCAAG
This sequence comes from Thermodesulfobacteriota bacterium, assembly GCA_049699975.1. Classification (GTDB taxonomy): domain Bacteria; phylum Desulfobacterota; class SM23-61; order SM23-61; family SM23-61; genus CAZAGD01. Next base: position 1,392 of record JBNAWB010000029.1, on the reverse strand, counting down.
TTTGTCCCACGCAAGCGATCCGCGCTTTAAGCTTAGAAGAAAAAAATCATGCGAAAATAGGCACGGCCGTTTTACGCCGAGAAATGTGTCTGGTTTGGGCTGAAAATAAGATCTGCTTAATCTGTGATGAGATCTGTCCTTATAACGCCATCGTCTTCCGGACAATAGAAGGCTTTCGGCGTCCAGTGGTTATTCCTACTAAATGCAACGGTTGCGGATGGTGCGAACAGAAATGCCCCATCCAAGGAGAAGCGGCGATTGTGGTTGTGCCCATGGGGGAAATCCGCTTAAAAGAAGGGTCTTATATTAAAGAAGCTAAAAGGCGGCAGCTTGAGTTCAAGCCCGATCCGGGGGATGATAAATATATTTTGGAGCAATCTGCTACCGAAAAACCAAAAGGATTTTTGTGAAATTTACTTCCCTTGGGGACTAATGCCTAATTCTTTCATTTTCCGCCGCAAAGTATTGCGATTAATTCCCAAAAATCGAGCTGTTTGCAACTGCACATATTTAGTCTTTTCCAAGGCGGAAGAGAGCAAAGTTCTCTCCACCACTTTTATTACATCATCATAAAGGTGCCCGTTAGAACGGGGGTCGACTTTCATCTCAGCTATCATTCGGGAAATTCTTTCTTCTAAAATTTCGGTCAAGGGGATTTTCCGGGTAGCATTTGTTAAATTCTTTCCCAGAGCTTCTAATTCTTTACGAAAAATCCAATTCTCCTCCAGGAGAGCACGCGTCTCCGCCGCCATTTCTTTTCTGATCTTCAAACCTTCCGCGATGATCTGGCAAATTTCCTCCATTAAAAGGAAGTCTTCCATAATTCTGATTGGTTCTTCAAACAAGTGGTCTACACCCAAAATGGCAGAAATAGTTCCTTGCATCTTTATGGGTGCGCACAAAAAGGAAATATGCACCCTCTGGGGTAGATTTTTCACCCCTCTGTCATAAAACCAAAAATCTGCTCCTTTATTCAAGATGGCCGCCATCTGCCCTTTTTCCATCAAAGTTTCAATAATATTCTGACTGAAGCAATCTTTTCTTTTGCGCAACTCTTCGCCAGAAAGGCCATGCGCAGCGAGAGTTTCCCACTTATTATTTTCTTTATTCCACCAAATAATACCGCCGCGCTTTATGCCCATTTGTTTGGCCATAGCTCTTAAAATCTGCGGATAAGCCTCTTCAATATTTAGGGCAGAGTTAATAATCCTGGCGACCTCGTACAAAATTTTAAAGCGCAAGAATTGCTTCTCTTCCTTTTCTCCGGTAGTACTCATAGGTTTTATTCCTTCACTGACAAACTACTAAAAAGGCGATATTGTGTCAAGAACCTTTTTAACTGACCGTCGATCAGTTTTAATTTTTCTCACCAGCAGGAGACAGGCGGGAGGG
>JBNAWB010000028.1:0-26752 GCA_049699975.1 Thermodesulfobacteriota bacterium | reverse complement strand
AGATCGTCAAATTAAGCAATATAATTAAGCTTCTAAATCCACCCGTATCTACGGATGAATCACCACCTCATGATTGTAAATTCAGGCCTGCCTCTGGCCCTTTCAGCCAAGGGTAGCCATTTATTGATTTTGACCCAGTCTCGCTGGGGAGAGGAGATGGGGAGGGGAAAATAATCTTCTAAGCTAAGAAATTTTTGCCCCATTTAATGACGCATTACAAGTTGGATTAAATTTTAGTTGACTTCCTTTTTGCTTTTTAATAATTTTCAAAACTGAAAAATCAGTTTAAAGCTTTAAGAGAAAAAATTTCTTTAGGAAAGGAAAAGAGATGGGAATTTTAGAGATTTTGAAAAAGGGAAGAGTAGTAGAATTAAACAAAATTTTGCAACCTGGGAAAGAAGGGAGAAGATTGGAAATTCGGCGGTTTAGGATATTCGCCGGGGAATTCATGCATGATATTGACACTATGTCGCATATTGGCACTCATGCCGAGGCGCCTTCGCATTTTTTGCCAGCTATGGAAGATTGGAGAGAGGCCAAAGATGTAGCTGATTTTCCTCCTGAGGCCTGGTGGGGGGAGGCAATATTTATTAATTTAGCCAAACTCCCGCCGCGGGCCAGAATCACTCCTGAATATTTAAAAGAAAAAGGAGTACGGCCAGGAGACATCGTGGTCATGGGAAATTGTCCATATAAAGACGAAGACCAAATTACCATGACTGATGCGGCAGCCGTATGGTTGGCAGAGACAGGTATTAAGCTTCTAGCCATGGATTTTTCTTATAAGATAGAAGAAGATTTTTCTCAACTGCGCAGGATGCGCGTGCACGTAGAATTATTGAGCCGCGGTATTCCCTTAATCGAAGGATTGGCTAATCTCGATCAATTAAAAGAAGAACGATTCTTCTTTATGGGCCTCCCGGTGCGGGTGAAGGGATGTGATGCTTGGCCGATCAGGGCGATCGCGATTGAAGGGGTCTTATAAAGCAAGGAGCAAGGGGCAGGGAGAAAAAAAGAAGTGCTGCAGTTAGAGAGTTCTGCAGTGGTGCGGTGAAAATTAGGCAAAGCGCTAAGCGCATAGGGCAAAGCGAAAAAAGCAGGGAACAGGGAGATAAAAGAAGTGCGGCAGTTCTGCAGTGAGGCAGTGCTGCCGTGCTGCAGTCAAAAATCCTGGCAGAGCAATGTGGAAAAGTAGGAGACGGGAATAGGGAGTTAAAAGGAATGGAAAATAAACAAGCAGGGAAAAAACCGAAGGTAGCGCTCATTTCCAGTACAAAAGCAGTATTTAGACCTATGGAAGCTGCCTTTGCGGAAATTTTTCCTGAAGCTCAGCTCATGCACATTCTCGATGAAACTCTTTTAGAAGACTTTCGCCGCGAAGGGGGGCTTTCTCCTCACTCGCGGACGAAAGCCCTGCAGATGGCTATGATCGCCCAGAAAGCAGGTGTTGACGGCATTCTCTTCACCTGTTCTACTCTTTCCCCGGCCGTGGATGATCTGAGGCCGTTTATTTCTGTACCGATGGTTAAAATTGATGAGCCGGTCATTTCCTTCTTAGTGCAAAATTTTAAAAATATTGCCCTTTTGGCTACGGCCGAGACGGTTTTAAAGTCCGTTGAAAATCAATTTAAAATAATCGCTGAGAGATTAAGCCGGCAAATTTCTTGGCACTCCTTTGTAAAGAGCGATGCCTGGCCCCTTTTAAATAAAAATCCTGAGGATTTTTATAAAATTATGGGTACCTATGCTTCTCAATTGGGGGAAAAGCACGAAGCTCTTCTTTTGACACAGGTATCAATGGCTCCTGCTAAAAATTTTGTTGAAGAAGCATTAAAGCCCAAAATTTTTGCTTCCCCATCTTTTGCCGTGCGGGCTATCAAAGAGATCCTCTCATGATTTGACTGCCCCCGCCGTAAGCCCAGTGACCATGAAACGGCGTACAGAATAATAGAGAGCAATTGGCGGAAGCGAATAAATTACGGCGGTAGCCATCATTAACGTCCAGGGCGCATCGTCCGAAGTCGTAAAATGGCCAAGCATAACGGGCACGGTGATCCGCGTTTCACTGGAAAGGAAAAGAAAGGCATACAAGTACTCGTTCCACGCCAAGAGTAAAGCGTAAGTCCCTATAGCCACGAGCGAAGGAGTAATGAGAGGCAGATATATATACCAAAAGATTTGAGGGATAGTAGCTCCATCTACGCGAGCGCTTTCATCAAGTTCATAGGGTACGTTTTCTCCATATTGGCGGATAACCCAAATGGCATACGGGCTGGCAAAGGCCACCAGAGCAAGAATTAGAGACCAAGGATGGTTTAAGATTCCATACTTGCCCATGATCCGATAAAGAGGGATAGCCAAAAAAGCAGAAGGGATTAAATAGGTAAAGAGAGCCATATTAGTAACTATAGGAGCCCAGCGGAGGCGTAAGCGGCTAATAGCGAAGGAAGCCGTGCTGGCAATAATTAAAACTAATAGGCAGGTAGCCAAAGCTATTAATAAGCTATTTAAAAGTTGCTCCCAAAAATGGGCAAGAAAGGGATGGCCCCGCGTTAGAGCTAACCGGAAATTTTCCATAGTGGGATTATCTGGCCAAACGCGGGCCGCAAACGCCGCTGTCTGCGGCGTCAAAGCTAAGATAACCATATGGTAAATTGGTAAACCAGTCCAGATAAGCACCAGCAAAGCTATTATTCCCAAAGGGAAAATTTTTAAGAAATTTCTCATTTCATTTCTCTCTCGCTAAACGACGGATCAAAACAAAAACTAAGGGAATGACTATAGGTAGAGCTGTAACCACTGTAGCCACCCCCGTATGGATATCCCCAATATTGAAAGCATACCGAATTCCTAAAGTGGCGAATACGTGGGTAGAGTCGGTTGGTCCTCCTCCTGTGAGAAGGTAAACGCTGTTGAAATCTCCGATTGTCCAGATGGTAGATAGAAGAGTGCAGGTAATATATAGATTTTTTATGCCGGGAAAAGTAATGAAGCGGAAGACTTGAAAACGGGTTGCCCCATCTACATCAGCAGCTTCGTATTGTTCTTTGGGAATAGCCATACGGCCAGCAAGCAAAATAAGAGTCCAGAAGGGGAGATACTTCCAAATATGGGTAAAAATTACCAGACCAAAAGCCAAATTAGGTTTGACAAGCCAGAGCGGCCCTTCTATGCCCAACCAACGAAAAAGAAGACCATTAATTAAGCCCCATTCGCTGTTGAACATCCAGCGAATAGAAAGTATAGAGGGAACTGAAGGAGCTGCCCAAGGAATAAGAAAGATAACTCCCACCCAACGAATCCAACGCTCCGTGTGGTAAAAAAAACCGGAAAGGAGCAAAGCTAAAAAAAGCTTGAGGTTGACTGCCACGAGGAGAAATACCAGAGTGTTCCGGGCACTTTTCAGATATATAGGATCCTGGATTAACTTGATATAGCTACTTGGATTGCTTCCTAAAAATAATCCATAAATGATGGGATAGGCAACCACAAATACAAAGACAATGATGTAGGGGATTACCAGGATGATTCCCCAAGCCGCATCTTTATCAAAGCGGCCCAGGGAATTATTTAAGGCCAGAGTTGGTGAATTTTTCCTCATGGAAGAATGGCAGAGAGGTTTATTCCTCCATAATTTGTTTCATGCGGGTGATCAATTCATCTACCGCTTTGGCCGCTGGCCAATTATCCGAAAGTACGCGGCCGCAAGCTCGCCCATAAAGATTTTCTGTCTGCACTTTTATGAACTTGCGGTTGATTACTTGCTCGTATGGTCTGTTGGGAGTTTCGGTAAAATTCTTATATACGGCAGCTCGATGAGGATCGGCCGACACGAAGAAAGGATCTTTATAAGATTCTTTGAGAATTGGGAAAAAAGCTCCTTGAGAAGCTTTTACAAAATGGTCAAGGTTTTCTGGCTCAAGAATAAAACGCACAAAGTCCTTGGCCAATTCTTTATTCTTCGCGTCCTTGGGTATGAAGCCAGCATGAACAGATACCCGCAAAGTAAAAATCTTACCATCAGGAGCTAAGGGCCAACGCAAAGTTTTAATCTTGTTGTAATAATAATCATCATTTTTGCCAAGGAAAGAACTGGGAATGGAAAGAGTGGGGTTAATAGACATGACTACCTGCCGATTATTAAAATTAACGTTATTGTCAATATCTTTCCAGCTTATCGCACCCGGAGGAACATTTTTGGCTTTGTAATGACGGGTGAAATCCTCCAAAACAGTAATGAGACCCTGCCTGACCTTGGGATCGTCGACCAAAAGTTTTCCATTATCGTCCATCACGCGCACACGATAAGCCTCCATAAAATGTTCGAATTCTTGCCAGGTATCAGTTGCTTCGGTAGAATAGGTAATGCCTAAGCCATAAACCCTTTCTCCTTTAGCGCGTAGTCTTTTTTGAACTTCTCCCCAAAAATCCCAGAAAGGTTTCCATTCCTTGGGGACATCCGTTTCCTTAAAGCCTGCCGCTTGCACCATATCCAGCCAGTAATGGATATTCACTCCGTGTTGCATTAAAGGGAAGGCATAGGTGCCTCTTTTCCCTGTCTTACTATTAAAATATTGCGTGGCCCTAAGAGCGCCTTCTGTAAAACGATGACGGATGGGATCCAGAACGTCTGATATTTCTAATAATTTATCTTCATAGGCGAAATTACCGGTTTGGACGTTAACGATTTGGCCAAAGTCCACATCAGGGACTATTTTTGAATCAAAAGCTGCCAAGATCTTTGCTGGATGATCAGGAAGGGCAAAGAAGGAAAGATCCACTTGTTTTCCCGTTTTCTTTTCCCATTTCTGCGCGATTTCTTTAAAGGCTTCATCTTGCTGAGGAATAAAACTCTTATTCCACCAAACTACTAATTTGTCCTGGGCTTGAGCTGGAAATGTGGCGAGCAGTAACATCAAGCCCCATAATAAAACGAAACTACCAACCTTTTTAACCATTTTCCCCTCCTTAATTTTTTATTTGCTAATTTAATTGCTCTTGCCCTTTATGGGCAAAATAATAAAGTTAGAATTTTATATAATGAAATTTTTCCACCATGTCAAGAAAAAATAAAGGAAGCGATTTTTTTATGAATTCTTGGGAATAAAACGTCTCAAATATTGAATAGCTGCGCGAGCTGAAGTATCTGGATCAGGCCAAGGGAGCATTTCCAGCGAAACGAAGCCATTATAATCAATTTCTTGCAAAGTGTTTATAATCTTGGCAAAGTCGAGATGAGCGCTGCCCGGCCACTTGCGATTATTATCGCAGAAGTGGATCAGCCAGCAATAATCTTTTGCTTCCCGAAAGCTTTCATAAATATCCCCATCCTCAATATTCATATGGTAGACATCAAGCATGAGGCCGAAATTGGGGCGATTTACGCGGCGGCACATTTCGAGGCCATCTTGCGTCGTATGGATGAAATTGGCTATAGTGGCCGTTATTGGTTCCAAAGTTAAACGCACCTTCTTGACCAAGGCATAGTCGGCCAATTCCCGGAAGGCCTCCTCATATGCTTTAAGACTTTTTTCTGGTTGATCAGGATTTCCAGGACCCCGAGACCGGCCGATATTAATAGGCAGGCCGGGTTCAAAAAAAGAGGCGGCAAAATCAACTAAATCTTTGAGTCTTTTCATTCCTTCGGTACTGATCGTCGCTTCCTCTGATACTAATCCAAGTTTATCTTCGCCATAAACATGGCCGGTGCAAATTTGAGCAAGCTCTAAGTTATTCTCTTTTAGCTTATGCTGGATCTCAAGACCATGGAGACGAGAGGGATTTTTGATCATTAATTCTACACCATCGTAGCCTAATGCGGCTAGTTTAGCAAAAGCTGATGCCAAATCACCTTGATAAGGCGCAAGGGTCGGCTTCTCTAAATCAGGCGTGCCCACCATTGAAGAAATTTTGATCATTACTTTTACTCCTTGTCTTAGGAAAGCTAATTTTTTTCTTTAGAAGGGGGTTTCATTAATTTGGGATTAGAAAAAAAAGCAGCTACCAAGCTGCAAATGGCCACCAAGGTTAGAGGAGTTTGATAAGAGCCCGATTGCGTAACAAAATAACCGCTTAGCCATCCTGAAATCAATCCCGCCCAGGCTTTCGCCGTATAGGTAATTCCATAATTAACCGTTGAGTAACGAGCTCCATAATAATCTCCCACCGTAGCCGGATATAAGGCGAAAGGCGCGCCTCCCAAGAGGGCCGCCACAAATACTAAAATAAGAAAAGCTAAGGGAAAACTGCCAAATTTTAAAAGAGCCAGAATAGAAAGGCCTAAGAAGGTATAAAAGATAACCATTGTTTTTTCTCTTCCTATTTTATCAGAGATAGCACCCGAGACAATTCGGCTCAGCCCGTTTCCCAAAGGGAAAATGACCATTAGCCAATTAAAATAGTTTTTGGGTAAGTTATATTCCTTGGCTAACATTTTCATCTGGGCCCCAAAAATGAGCACTATGGAGACCGTGAAAGCAAAACAAAAATAAATTAAATACCATTGGTAAGTGCTGAGCATTTCCAATGGGCGAAGATTAACTAAAGGAACAGTCGTTTTTGTTTTAGAAGCAGAAGGGGAAGCTGCCCATTGATCTGGTGGGTACTGATAAAAAAAGGCTGCGGGAAGCAAAAGCAAAAGCATGAGCAACCCTATGAACTTGAAGGTAGGGCGGAAGCCATAAAGATCGAGAGAATTTTGAATAAACCAGTTAAAAACCGCTGTCCCAGCGCCAAAACCGAAGACTACTGCCCCCGTGGCTAAACCTCGTTTATCGGGAAACCATTTAATGGCACTCGCTGTGGAAAGGCCATATAAAATGCCTACTCCAAGACTACCCAAGCCATAAAAAAAATACAATTGCCAAGGCGATTGGGTTAAAGAAGATAGCATAAACCCTAATCCGACCAGGGCTGCCGCGGCAATGGATACCTTCCGAGGACCAAAGGAATCAGCGATATATCCCGATAAAGGCTGGATAAAAGTAGCCGCATAAGCAAAAACAGTAAAAGCCAATCCCACTGTCGCCAAATCCCATTTTAGCTCTTTAGAAATGGCAAAAGCAAAAAGCGACCAGGAATATTGATATATGCTGATGATCATCATGACCAAAATAGTCAAGCCGAGCAATAATTTTCGAAATCGGTAAAGATCCTTCCCTTCGTTCATTTTTATTCATTTACCTTTCTATAAAAAGAATTTTGGCCAGTTTTTAATTTTACCAGGCAGTTTTTAAATTTTAGGATTAGATGGTCGAAATTGTCAAATTTAAAAAGAAAATCCATTGTTAACCCCCAAGCCGCGGAAGGAAGAGGGAAGGGCCAAGACCAGTGGAAAATGGTCTTTTCCGCGAAAGCATTAAAAGATTTCTGATCAGTGTAATCCGTCACTGAAAAATGGGAAAAGTATGGCCCGAGCACTTACAAAAATAAAAATTCCTCTAATAATCCCACCCTTCAGTGAGGGATTACAGATCAGTTAATTTTAGCCTTGACAGGTTAGAAATCCCTTAATTATATTCATATTCATCTTGCGTTAATTAATTGGTAGCTTATTATAGGGAAGAAAAAAGTTCGCCAAAAATAAGGGGAGGTCGTCTGGTAAGATTAGGTGTCCATGTTTCTATTAGGGGCGGGTTGGAGAAAGCAGTGGTTAGAGCAAAGGAGTTGGGCTGCACGGCTTTACAAATTTTTTCCCGTAATCCCCGCGGCTGGCAGGCTGCCCCTTTAAATACCCAAGGGATAATTAACTTTGGTTATTTAATAGCTAAGGAGGACATAGAACCGATTATCATCCATACGCCTTATCTTTTAAATTTAGCTTCAGCAAATGAACAGATATATAAAAAATCTATTGCGGCCTTAACCTTGGATCTACACCGGGCTCGACTTTTAGGCGCCAATTATGTGGTTACCCATATCGGGAGTTCCAAAGGGCAAGGTGCAGAAATTGGTTTAGAGAGAGTAATTCAAGCCTTGAAAATAGCCTTGGACCCAAAATCTGCGGTAAGGCTTCTTTTAGAAAATGGGGCCGGCGGCGGGGACGAGATAGGAAGTTCTTTTGAACAAATCAAGCTTATCATGGAAGAAGTAAAAGCTGGCCCGCGATTAGGCGTATGTTTTGATTCTTGCCATGCTTTTGTAGCAGGGTATGATTTCCGTAGCAAAGAAAAAACTAATGCGTTGGCCAAAGAAATTGAGCGCACCATTGGTTTGGAAAGGATAAGTTTGTTGCATATAAACGATGCGGCAGGGGACTTAGGCAGTCATCTGGATCGTCATGAACATATTGGAAAAGGAAAGATAGGCATCCGCGGATTCCATAATTTATTAGCTCATCCTTCTTTTCGAGGGATACCCATAATTTTAGAAACACCTAAAAGAGATCCCCAAGACGATAAGCGAAACCTTAAAAAAGTTCGTGAGGTCTTAGTCAGCATTTATGGAAAAGTTTGAAATTATGGAGCAAAAACAAAGGCACCTTGGCCACGATGGCCGCAGGGGGTTCAACGATGGAGAAAGATAATCTTGGCGAGGGAAAAATTGAGAATAGAGGATACCCTGAAGATTTGGCGAAAGAATTAATTGCTGCGGATCTCTTTTCTGAGCTTGCCGAAAATTTTCATAGAGAAGGAAAAATAGAAGAAGCCTTGATAATTTGTCAACAAGGATTAAACCTCAGGCCGGATAACCTCAGGTTGCGCTTAATCTTAGGCAAATGCTATCTGGAAAAAGGATTTCTTCCAGAAGCCAAAGAACAATTAGAAAAAGTCAAGGAGGAAATCGAAGAATGCTTCTCAGTTTATAAGTTATTAAGCCAAGTTTATCTTCAAGAGAAAGATGTGGAAGGGGCTATGGCCACTTTAAAGAAAGCCCTGTCCTTGCCCTTAGAAGAAGATAAACCGAAGAGAAAGCTTACTCCCTTAGAGATGGATATTTGGCAAAAGAAAATTGCTTTCCTAATTTCAGCTACCAGAGGAGAAAATAGGGCATCCCCTATGCTGTCCCTGGCCCAAGAGACATTCCAAACGGAGACTATGGCCCAGATATATTGGAAACAAGGAAGAAAAGAAAAAGCTTTAGAGATTTACCGCGAGCTGGTGAATCGAGATCCAGCAAATAAAGATTTGCGCGAAAAGTTTACAGCCTTAGCGAAGACCTTCGCAGAAGAAAAAAACCTGGCCCAAAAACAAAAAGTTATAGAACAATTAGAAAAATGGTTAGCGGCCATTTCTTTAAAAGAGAAATAGGAGTTCAACATGGCCGGAGAGGACTTGCCGAAGATATTAGATAAAGAAAATTTAGACGCCCTTTTGTTTCTAAGTTTGGAAAACATACGTTACTTATGCGGGTTTACGGGGAGTGAAGGGGTTTTGTTAGTTACTAAACAAGAGCGTTATTTTCTCTCGGATTTTCGTTACGAAACTCAGGCCCAGAAAGAATTGCGGGGAGCAATTTTTAAAAGATATCGGCAAAAGATAGAGGGCTTAGCCAAGTTACTAAAGAATTTACGGGTTAAACGTCTTGGTTTTGAGGCCCGAGCCATGAATTATGAAGACTTTAGCCTCTTGCGGGAAAAATTACCGCGCCTTAGCCTTAAGCCGTTAGTAAAGGAGATTTCCAGGCTCCGCGCCTTAAAGAGCCCAGAGGAAGTAGCCAAGATCCGCCAAGCAGTCCAGATTGCTACGGCCAGTTTTCAAAGCGTTCTGCCGAAATTAAAAAACGGAAGGAAAGAAAAATCAATCGCCGCCCTAATGGAGATGCAGATCATTCGCCGGGGAGGGCAAAAGTCAGCTTTTCCGACTATCGTCGCTTCCGGGCCTAGAGCTGCTCTGCCTCATGGAGTAGCCTCGGAGAAAGTTTTAAAGAAAGGAGAGATGGTCGTTATAGATTTCGGAGCCTGCTGGGATGGCTATTACTCTGATGAAACGCAAACGGTCATCTTAGGGAAACCCAGCAATCGGCTCGAAGAAATATACAAGCTTGTCCGGCGGGCGCAGGAAAAAGCTTTAAGAATTATTCGGCCAGGAGTAAGCTTAAAAAAGATTGACCAGGCAGCGCGGGAGACCATTTCCCGCGCCGGATATGGAAAATTTTTCGGCCATGGTACAGGTCATGGCTTAGGGCTGGCAGTTCATGAAGAACCTCGAATTTCGCCCCGCGCAACTGGAGTAGCGGAAGAAGGGATGGTCTTTACTGTTGAACCCGGAATTTATATTCCAGGGTGGGGAGGCGTACGCTTGGAAGATTTAATCTTAGTTACCTCTAGGGGATGGGAAAAATTAACCTTTCTGCCGAAAGAAATTGAGGAAAATATAATTTTTTAAGGATATAATTTTTTAAAATATCTTGAGCAGCAAAAATTTAATTCGAGGTTAAAGACATGTATTCGACGACCGATTTCCGCAAAGGGTTAAAGATTGAGATCAACGGCGAGCCTTTTGTGATTGTTGATTTTCAGCATGTGAAACCTGGTAAAGGTGGGGCTTTCGTGCGCACGCGCCTTAAAAGTTTAATTACTGGTAATGTAATCGATCAGACCTTCCGCGCCGGAGAACGCGTAGAGAAACCTGACTTGGAAGAAAGAGAGATGCAATTCCTTTATGAAACTAATGGCGAATATCACTTTATGGATGTGCATACTTATGAGCAGCTTTTTTTGACCGCTGAGCAATTAGGAGACAGCCGAGATTTTCTCAAAGAGAATTTGGTCATTAAAGCTCTTTTTCACAATAAACGCCCCATTGGCATTGAAGTACCTATGTTCGTGGAATTAAAGGTAATTAAAGCAGAACCATGGGTGCGCGGAGATACGGCCACTGGCGCTACTAAACCAGTAACCTTAGAGTCCGGAGCAGTTATCCAAGTGCCCTTGTTTGTGGAAGAAGGAGATATCGTGCGCATTGACACGCGCACAAGGGAATACATTGAACGAGTAAAATAGCAAACTCGAGAGAAAGGAGACAGAGATAATCATGGCTATCTTAGAGTACCCTGATGATTTGTATTATTCTAAAGAACACCTCTGGGTTAGGGTGACGGGCAACCGCGGCACTGTGGGCATAACGGATTTTGCCCAACAAGAAATGGGAGAGATTATTTACGTAGAGCTGCCCACCGAAGGTTCACCTATCGAGCAGAATGAGGTCTTTGGCTCTTTAGAATCTTCCAAGACAGTAGCTGAACTATATAGTCCAGTAAGCGGGGAAATAGTTTCAATTAATAAAGATCTAGATGAAGAACCATCCATGATCAACGACGATCCTTATGGCAAAGGGTGGCTTATAGCTATAGAACTCGATGACCCCACAGAATTGGAGGAGCTTTTAAGCGCCAGCGAATATGAAGACTTCTTGGAAAAGAAAGGGGAGAATAAAAAATAAGGGAATAGTGGGTATTTAGCTGAGGCTTAGAATTTCTTGACAAAAAAGGGAAAGGTTGTTAGAAACTGGAAAGGATAAATCAAAGAAGGAGGAATTAAAAAGTGGAGGAACGAATGGAGATAATAAGAGAAGCTTTACGTAAGGGGCAAAAGACCCTTTCCGAATATGAGGCGAAACGTTTGCTAAGCCATTATGGGTTTCCCGTAGTGCGTGAGAAGTTGGTGCAGAGCCGCGCAGCGGCTGTCAAGGCAGCTAAAGAAATAGGCTTGCCAGTAGTGCTTAAAGGGTGTTCCCCGCAGATTACTCATAAAACGGAGAAGAAACTTATTGAAGTTGATTTACGGACATTGAAAGAAGTAGAAAAGGCCTACGAAGCCATTTGTCAGAGAGTAGGGGATACACCTTTAGATGGCATTTTGGTGCAAGAAATGGTCAAAGGATCTCGTGAATTAGTGATCGGCATGATTCGGGATGCTCAGTTTGGTCCGTGTGTTATGTTTGGTTTAGGTGGCATCTTCACGGAAGTTCTGAAAGACGTTTCCTTTCGCGTAGCGCCCTTGGAAAAAAGGGATGCTTTGGAAATGGCCCAGGAAATTAAAGGCGCAGCTATCTTAGGTGCTTTTCGAGGAATGCCCGCTGTGGATATGGATCTCTTGACCTCGATGCTCATCAATGCTGGGCAGTTAGGGTTGGACTTAGAAGCCGTAAAGGAGGTAGATGTCAATCCTTTAATCGTCTCCGGCAACAAACCGATCGCCGTCGATGCCTTGGTCGTCTTAGAAGATAAAGAAAGAAATTAAGAGAGGATGATGGTCATGCCTACCCCTGAAGAATTAGTGCCCGAAATCCTCTCTGGCTCCGTACGAGCTTTAGCCAAATTAATAACTATGGTAGAAAATGAAGTTCCTGGGACGCAGGAGGCCCTCAAAAAACTCTACCCGAAGACAGGACACGCTTACACCATCGGCATTACCGGTCCACCCGGATCGGGGAAGAGTACTTTGACCGACAAAATTACCAAGGAGCTGCGGCGCCAACAATACACGGTGGGTATAATTGCCGTGGATCCGACGAGTCCATTTAGCGGCGGTGCTTTGTTAGGAGATCGTTTGCGCATGCAGGATATTACTAATGATCCAGGGGTATTTGTGCGCTCTATGGCCACGCGAGGTACTTTGGGGGGATTGTCTAAAGCTACGGCGGATACGATCAAAGTGCTGGATGCCTTTGGAAAAGATTTTATCTTAATTGAAACGGTGGGTGTCGGGCAAGATGAGGTAGATATTGTAAAAACAGCGGACACAACCCTTTTAATCTGCGTTCCTGGTTTAGGAGATGAAATTCAAGCGCTCAAAGCGGGGATTATGGAGATCGGCGATATTTTTGTGGTGAATAAAGCCGACCGGGAAGGGGCCGATCGCCTGGTCATAGAACTGAATTTAATGCTCGATTTAAGCCCCAAGCTTAGTTCTTGGCGGCCGCCGGTGATCAAGACCATTGCTACTTTGGGGGAAGGGGTTTCTGAGCTCACGGCTAAGATCTTAGAACACTGCCGCTTTTTAAAAGAGGGGAATGAACTTATTAAAAAAAGGAACGAAAGGGCCAGAGAAGAAATTATAGACCTCATTGAAAAAGAAATATCCAAATATATTCACAAAATGCTGAAATATGATTTATCCTTTGAAGAAGTTATTGAGCAGGTAGTTAACCGCCAAAGGGATCCCTATTCTTATGTGCAAAAGGTAACAGAACCTTTTGCTAAATATTACCAACTCTACCAGATAGATAAACCCAAGAACTGAAAGTTATATATCCTCCCCTATTCAATTTTTAATTTTACCCAAGAGTTCATTGGCGATAATTTCCTTCATGATTTCATCAGTCCCGCCTCCGATGCGGCTCAAGCGAATATCTCGCCAATACCTTTGGATGGGATATTCCATCATGTAGCCATATCCCCCGTAAATCTGCAGAGCCGCATCAGCAACCCGACCGCTCACTTGCGCCGCCAAGAGCTTGGCCATGGAAATTTCTTTAACCGGATACTCGCCGCTTTGAAAAAGCCAGGCACAATAATAGGTTAAATGCCGAGCGGCTTCAATTTCCGTAGCCATATCAGCTAAACGATGGCGGGTAACTTGAAAATGAGCTAAAGGCTTTCCGAATTGGACTCTTTCTTGGGCATACTTCATAGCCAATTCTAAGGCCATTTGGGCGCGGGCCACAGCATTGGCCGCCGCCATAATTCTTTCGCCCTGCAGCTCCCACATGATATGGTAAAATCCTTTTCCCTCTTCTCCTAATAAGGCCGTAGCCGGGACACGACAATCTTCGAAGAGAAGCTCGGCGGTATCAGAAGAGCGCATCCCTAATTTATCTAATTTCCTGGTCACAAAAAAGCCAGGCGTCCCTTTATCTACTAAAAATAAGGAAAAGCCTTTATATCCCTTTTTTTCGCCCGTGCGCGCCACCAGGGTAATAAAATCTGCTCTTACGCCGTTGGTAATAAAAATTTTCCGCCCGTTAATAAGCCAATGGTCGCCATCCCTTTTGGCCGTAGTTTGAATGGCGGCCACATCTGAGCCAGCATTGGGTTCAGTAATGCCTAAGCAGGCAATTTTAAGCCCTTTATTTGCGGGCAGGAGGTAATTCATTTTCTGTTCTTCCGTACCGAACTTAAAGATGGGAGGCGTGGCCATTTCGTTTTGGACAGCTACGGCCATACCAATTGAGCCCATGCCGCAGCGGCCCAGCTCTTCCGCCAGAACTATGGAAAAGAGAAAATCACAATTCTGGCCGCCATATTTTTCAGGGTAGCGCAATCCTAAGAACCCTAATTCGCCCATTCTTCGAAAAACACTGTTGGGGAACTCGCCGGCCGCTTCCCATTCCTCGGCGAAGGGGGTCAGTTCTTTTTCTACAAATTTTCTAACCGCATCGCGAAAAAGTTCGTGTTCTGGACTAAACATAGGATGTTTCATTATTGTGGCCTCGCTTTTTAGAGATATAAACTTTTTGTTACCGATTAACTTTTTTTGGTGAACATTTCCCTTAATTCTCTCTTCAATACCTTTCCGCCAAACTTGGTCTTGGGCAGGGCATCGACAAAGGCTACCGAAGTTGGTTTTTTATAACTGGCCAAACGTTCCCGACAAAATTGAATGACCTCTTCCGCACTCAAGTTTTCTCCTTCTTTGACCACCACCACCGCTTTAACGGTTTCTCCCCACTTTTCATCGGGCACGCCGATAACTACTGCCTCAGCGATTTTAGGATGTTGGGCTAAAACTTCCTCTACTTCTTTCGAGTAAATATTTAACCCACCACTTTTAATCATGTCTTTCTTGCGGTCCACAAAATAAAGATACCCGCGGGCATCGTATTTTCCCAAATCGCCAGTATGCAGCCATCCGCCCCGCAAAGCTTGAGCTGTTTCTTCCGGGTTGCGGTAATACTCTTTCATTACCGAGGGTCCTTTAACTATTATTTCTCCTACTTCGCCTACGGGTAAGTCTCGATCTTCATCGTCTACTATGCGTACTTCCATACTCATATAGGGCTTACCCACGCTCCCCGATTCCAAAGGTTGGTCTTCCGGTTTAAGAATGGTCACTCCTGGGGAAGCCTCGGTGAGGGCATAGCTTACATAGGTTTTCGCTTGTGGAAAAAGATTAGTTTCGATTGCTTTTTGGAGGCTTTCGTGGAGTATTCCTTGGGAAGAAAGGTACATGCGCACGGAGCTGGTATCGTATTTTTGTTTTTCCATTTCTAGGAGGAGGGCCCGCCAAATCGTAGGGTTGCCGGTGATGGCCGTAACTTTTTCTTCTTCAATAACTTTTAAGCATTTCTGGGCATTAAATTCGCGGGTGACTATAAAAGTCCCTCCCGCGTACATATAAGCTAAAAACCTGCTCATGGCCGCGGTGTGGAAGAGGGGCATGGGATAATAGATAACATCCTGGGGAGTAGGGCTTTGCATTTCTGTAGTAACGTTAATGATATTCCACAAAAGGGACTTATGGGTCAAGACAGCTCCTTTGGGAGAGCCAGTTGTCCCGCCAGTAAACATAATGAAAGCAGGATCTTCTTCTTTGACTTCCAGGGGGAATTCGGCGAATTTTTGTTGCCCAATTAATTCCTCATAACTTAGGCAACCAGAAAATATCGGCGAGCCGATACTAATCCAATTTTTAACCTCGGGCAATTGAGGGCGAATCTTTTCGATGCGGCTTTGAAACTCTTGCTGAAAGATAACTGTCTGACAACCAGTAAAACTTATTTGATATTGCACATCCCGGTCAGTGCCCCAAGCATTAAGGGGCACGGTAACCAATCCCAATTTTAGATGGGCGATGTATATTTCCATAAGTTCCAAGGAGTTTAAAGAGAGGGTGGCCAGGCCGTCGCCTTTCTTAAGGCCCAAGTTGCGGAGGGCGAGAGCAAATCGGTGGGAGCGTTCATTTAATTCCTGGTAAGTCCTGCGTTGATCGCCGCATTTAATCGCTGTTTTATGCGGATACTTACGCGCATTCCGCATCACTGCATAACCCAGAGTGGTTTCCATACTTACCTCCTTTGGGGTGAGGTGGGGTTTTTATGTTATAGCGAGGGGATTTAGCGACTGCAGTTGCCTCATATTTTATCTTAAACGAGAAGAGCTAGCCACCCGCTCTTAGCCCCGGCCTTGACCAAAGGAGACGAGAACACATTCTTCATCCCTCAAGGAAATTTTTAGGGATGGCCTATTTAATCCCCGCAATAACCCTGGCTAATTCTTTTTTCTTTTCTAAATCTGCTTGGCGGCGGATCATTATGCGTTGAGCCTGGGGTGGACCAGCTCCGTGCATCGATTCAGTACGGTAGCCCACGGCCGCGGTTCCTAAGGTGATATTTTCAATTAGCCGCAGAATGCGCATCCGGTGTTCTGTAGGGACATGGGCCACTCCTTTGAGATATTTTTCAATATAAGGGCCAGTACGTTCATGGCGCAAATCTTTTTCCGAAGGCATAGTTACCATTAGCCCGCCGGCAATGTCCTCGGCTAACCTAGCGATCTCGTATGGAAAACGGGTTACATTTTGTTTGCACACATTAGCCAAGAGCATATCGATTTCAAAATTTCCCGCCGACGTAAAATGACCTTCGAAAGAACAAGCCAATCCGCAGCAGTAAAGGGTTTCGTTCAAATGGACCATTTCAATAATTTTGTCCATAATGTGCGCGGCCTTGGCCGTGCCATTATATTCGGCCGCTAACGCTGCTGCGCCAATGAGCACATCTCCTACGCCCACTTTGCATCCCCCATAACTCTGGCGATGGTAGCCGGCAAACCTTTCTACCAATACTCCGACAAATTCAGTTTCCCCACAAAGAAATATTCTTTCTTCGGGGACAAAGACGTTATCGAAGATGGCTAAGACTTCATGGCCCCCATACTGGTGATTACCTACATCAATCGTCGTCCCTTCTAATTTGCGGGTATCGCAGGATTGGCGGCCATAGATAAAAAAAAGACCTTTTGTGTCCGTGGGGACAGCGAAAGAGACAGCGTAGTCTTGTTCATCTTCCCGCAGCGCCATGGTGGGCATGACGATTACTTCGTGCGCATTTACCATCCCTGTCTGATGAGCTTTAGCCCCGCGAACAATTATTCCTCCTTTTTCGCGAGCCACTACGTGCAGGTAAAGATCTGGATCGGCCTGTTGACTGGGGCGCAAACTGCGGTCTCCTTTAACGTCGGTCATCGCCCCATCCACCACCAGGTCTTCTTCTTGGACCTTTTTTAAGAATTCGCCAAAACGAGCATGATAAGCAGTCTTGTACTTGGCGTCTATTTCATAAGTCGTGCTGTACAGAGCGTTCAGCGCGTCCATACCTACGCAGCGCTGGAAACAAGAAGCCGTCTTTTGACCCAAGAGGCGCTGCATCTTGACTTTGTTGACTAAATCTTGAGCATTTTGGTGAATGGCGGTAAAACGGTTTATGCGCTTGCCCGTTAAATGGGAAGTAGTAGTCAATAAGTCTCGATAGGCCTCTTCTTGGGCAAGTTTATAAGTCATAGCTACCGAATTGAGGGAAGGGCGAATAATGGGATGATCCACCGGCTGGAAAACCCTTTCCCCCAATAAGTAAACTTCTAAATTGAGTTGGCGCAGACTGGAAATATATTCCTCTGGTGTTTTCATCTTTCCCCCTCAACTGCGCATCAGCGCTCCTCCAGCTACCAGGCGGTTAATTTGGTTAGTCCCCTCATAGATCTGGGTAAGTTTAGCGTCGCGCATGAGCTTCTCTACTAAATATTCCTTTGTGTACCCATAACCTCCATGGATCTGCACCGCGTCAGTAGTCACCCGCATAGCTACGTCCGTGGCATAAAACTTGGCCTGGGCTGCTTCTCTGGTATATCTTTGACCATGATCGGCTAAAGAGGCCGCATACCAGGTTAGCAGACGAGCTGACTCTACGGCGGCCGCCATATCAGCCAGCATAAAATTCAAAGCTTGGAAAGTTCCAATCGGCTTGCCAAATTGTACCCTTTTTTTCGCATAATCTAAGGCTGCTTCAAAAGCTGCGCGGGCTAATCCTACACCCACGGTAGCTATGTTCACCCGGCCTTCATCCAACGCTTCCATTGCAAATTTGAACCCTTCTCCTTCTTCGCCCAAGCGGTTTTCTTTAGGCACTATGACGTTCTCCAGGATTACCTCCGCTACATTGAGCGCTCGTTGACCCATTTTGTCTTCCACTTTGCCGATGGATAAACCCGGAGACTCCCGCGGTACGACAAAGGCACAGATACCTTTAGTCTTTTTGGACGGATCAATAGTAGCGAAAATAGTATAAAAAGCAGCATAACTGGCATTGGTAATAAAACACTTTTGCCCGTTCAATATATAATGATCGCCGTCGAGCTTAGCTGCGGTTCTTAAACTCCCGGCATCGGAACCAGCTTCTCGCTCCGTTAAGCCGAAAGAAGCCGTCTTCCCTGATTGATTTAGGGGAATTAAAAAGCGGCGCTTTTGCTCATCAGAACCACCCACTAAAATGGGGGCGCAAGCCAAAGAATTAATTCCGATCATGCCGGTAATAGCCACACAGGCCACATTCATTTCTTCAGAGATGATTGCCGCATTCACTAATCCTAAGCCTTGGCCGCCATATTCTTTCGGGCAGGTCAAATTCATCAAGCCGGCCGCATGGGCTTTTTTGATTATTTCTCCAGGGAATTGCGGGTCTTTGTCATACTTTAAGGCTACGGGCGCAATCTCTTTTTGAGCAAAATCGCGGGCCAATTTTTGTAAAGCTTTTTGTTCTTCACTCAAAGTAAAGTCAATCATCTTTAAATTTCCTCCTTGTCAGATTTTTAAATTTATTCATAAAATTATATCGGCAACTTAATCCCTCCATCTCTCTTTGCCAAGTGGAGAGTGGAAAATGTAGGACAAATAATAAATTAATCTGGCATATATTTTCTTACTTTTTGCCAAAGGAGAATAGGGGGTGCTTAACAAAATTTAAAGAGCTTACAAGCATGTAATACAGAGCAACTCCTTTCCCCAACAAGACTGGGTCATAATGTCATCGCGAGGGAGCGGAGCGACCGTGGCGATCTCGTAACACCTTGAAATTAAAGAGATGGCCACGCCCTTCGGGCTCGCCATGACAGCTTTTCTATGAAAAGGAGTAAAACATTTGATGCTTTCATTAATAAGTCAGATTTAATTCTCAACGAAACGTTATATTTTTCCTTTTTAGCAAAAATTTTTAGAGCTGTCCAGCAGAATGGTAACTGGACCAACATTGGTTAATTCTATTTCCATACGCGCTTGAAAAATACCGGCGGCCACCCGTAGGCCTTTCTGCCGAGCTCTTTCTAAAAAAAAATCGTAGAGAGAACGAGCCATCTCGGCTGGCGCGGCGGCCGTAAAGGAGGGCCGTCGTCCCTGGCGGCAGTCGGCATACAAGGTAAACTGAGAAACCACCATTATCTCTCCTGCCCAATCCAAGAGGGAAAGATTGAATTTTCCTGCTTCATCCTCAAAAATGCGTAAATTTATGATTTTCTCTAAAAGGTAATCGGCATCAGCTGAAGTATCCTCTTTTCCTATGCCTAAAAAAACTAATAGCCCTGGCCCAATTTCTCCCACTATATTGCCGGAAACTTTTACTTTCGCCTGACTAACTCTTTGGATAACTGCTCTCATCTCCAATCTTCCTTTCTCGGGAGCTAAAAGAAGTTATAAATCGATTTTTCTCTCCGGTGGCTATCCATTGCTCAAGAGAGTTTTTAAATTCCTTAAAGGACGGTATTTCCTTTTTAGGTAAAGGGGCAGCACGCGGAGAAATTTCTTTAAGAGGGTTGCGAAAAATATCGTTTTTAACCAGCCGAAAATCGAGATGCGGCCCGGTAGCTAAACCAGTAGATCCGACATATCCGATGACCTCTTTCTGGCGGACCTTTTTACCTTTCCTTAGGCCCGGCGCAAAACGACTCAGATGACCATACATACTTTTATAACCACGCGCATGA
Source organism: Thermodesulfobacteriota bacterium (assembly GCA_049699975.1). Lineage (GTDB taxonomy): Bacteria > Desulfobacterota > SM23-61 > SM23-61 > SM23-61 > CAZAGD01. The sequence continues at coordinate 6,841 of JBNAWB010000028.1, read as the reverse complement.
TTAATGATTACTTGGTTGCCAAAGCCTTTATTCCAGCCACAGAAACTAACAATTCCTTCAGCCACAGCCCAAACGGGGGCGCCTAAAGGGGCAGCGTAATCAACCCCGTAGTGCGGGCGAATTCCGCCCAGAATGGGATGGCGTCGGCGCGATGTATAGGTGGAACTAATGCGGGTGAATTTCAATGGAGATTTCAAAAAGGCTTTATTCAAAGATTCTCCCTGGGGAGTATAATACCCACCTCCCGCGGGGGTAGGAAAATAAATAGCCTCTACTTTCCGGGTGCGGTTTTGGTAAGCAGCATAAAGAATGCGCCCATATTTCACAAAAGTTTTTCCTGTATAATATTTTTCTACAACAATTTGAAATCGGTCATTAGGCTGGGGATCGCTGTGGAAGTCTATTTCCGCAGCAAATATATCCGCAAAATCTAAAACTAACTGGTCTTCTTCTTGAAGATCATTCATGGCTGAAAAAAGGTTAGAAGTAATTTCTCCTGAAACTTGAGTCCAGTATTTATCAACAGGTACGTCTTTTTTTTCCCCTATCCATTTTCCTGAGGAATCAAGAGAGACCTGAAAAATATCAACCGGGCTAAGGGCTAAGGAAAACTTAATAAATTTCCCCTCCCAATCCAATTCCACTTGGAAAGAATCTCCGGGCTTAAGACGCCGCAGGTTGGTCATTTTTTTCAATTGCTGACAAATTGCTTCGATCTCTGCGGAGGATAATTTGGACAATTTTTTTAGAGCCGAAGACAAGCTTTCGCCCCGTCCAATTTGACCAGAAAAAATTTGAGGAAGGGGAGGGGAAGGAGGGAAATCAAATGGATAAATGACCAGAGAATTTTCTAGCGGATAATGGCGGAAGAAGATGAACCATATCCCGCCCAAGATAATTGTGGCCGAGAGAAAGATATAAAAAATTAACTTTTTGTTAAAATATACCCTGGTTTTCTTTTTTAAAGGTTCCACCCGTTTAAACCGATTATTTCAAATTTTTTTATGCCAAAAGTGAAAAATGTTTTAAAAAACACAAATATCTTTTATCTCTATTTTTTGTCAAATTTTACCAACTAAATTGGAGCTAAATTCCTAAATCTCCTTTGAGATTATATTAAGTGTTATATAATCATAAGAATCAATTCATAATTTTTCAAGCTCTAAAAGAATTGGCCAGCGATCTCTTTTGAAATTCACGTCCAATTTGGGCAGCAGGGGTAAGTTTAAACCAGCCTAAAATAAGGAAGTGATTACTAAAAAAGCGGAGAGGATAATCATGACGGTTACAGTTATCCAGGAAATTAAGTTAAAAATTGGTCCATTTGTATAATTCCCCATTACCCGGCGGTCATTTATTAAGATGAGCATGATGATTAGGATAAAGGGTAAGAGAATGCCATTTATGACTTGTGAATAATACATAATCGGGATTAAAGGAATTTCGGGGAAGAGAATTACGCCGGCGCCCAAAATGATCATTATGGAATAAAGACCATAAAATTGCGGAGCTTCCATAAATTTGCGATTTAAACTTGCTTCCCAGCCAAAAGCCTCACAAATGGTATAAGAAGTAGATAAGGGCAGAATGGATGCGGCAAATAAGGAAGCATTAAGCAGGCCAAAAGCAAAGAGCCAAGTACAATGTTTACCGGCTAAAGGCGCCAAAGCTAAAGCAGCTTCTTTGGCGGTTTCTACTTTAATCCCTGCTTGGAAAATAGTGAGCGCGCAGAGCATGATGATAAAGAAAGCGACAATATTTACAGCTACTGAGCCGATGATTACGTCCATGCGGGCATATTCGTAATTTTCTACTTTTAGTCCTTTATCCACTATAGAAGATTGGAGATAAAATTGCATCCACGGAGCTATCGTTGTACCTACTAAACCGATGGCCATGGTCACAAAGTTCATCTCCCAGCGGAAAGAAGGGATTAGTATTTCTTGTCCAATTTGCCCCCAGTCTGGCTTAGCCATAAAACCTGAGATGATGTAGGATATGTAAAAAAGACAAGCCACCAAGAAAGCTTTTTCCACTGATTTGTAATTTCCCTTTACCACTAACCACCATACAAAAAAAGCGCTTAGGGGAACAGATAAATATTTACTAATACCGAAAATTTCCATACTAGCCGCGACTCCGGCGAAATTAGAAATGGAATTGCCCAAGTTGGTGAAAAAGAGGGCAATCATTAAATAGAAAGTGGGGCGGGCGCCAAATCTTTCCCGGATAAGATCAGATAACCCTTTGCCGGTAACTACGCCCATGCGGGCACACATTTCTTGGATAACAATTAAGGCGGCAGTAATGGGAATTAGTGTCCAAATGAGGGCAAAGCCAAATTCAGAACCAGCCAAGGAATAAGTAGTAATACCCCCGGCATCATTGTCCACATTGGAAGTAATAAAGCCAGGCCCCAAGAGGGCCAGGAATATACCCAGTGATTTAAGGAACCCTTTCCGCCTCTTGAGGGCTTCATTTTTAACTGCAGCCATTTATCTCCTTCGTCCAGGGACATGATAATTACTTCCCCAATTTGGGGGCCACTACTTCCAGGAGGTTTTTAAAGGGAATTACCCCTTTCAGGCGTTTTTCTTCATCCACTACGGGAATGGCCTTAAAGCCATATTTAGCAAAGAGATCAGCTATTTCTTCTTTTTCCTCTTCTAAGCCCACGGTGATGACACGGGGGTTTAACAAGTTAGATAAATTGGTTGTGGGTTCGGCCGTTAAGAGTTCGCGAAGGCTAATTACCCCTAAGAGGTGGTCTTCCCCATCGATAATGTATACATAATAGATTACGTCTAAGTTTTCTGCTTCCTGCCGCAGAAACTGGAGAGCTTCTTGGACAGAAGTTTCTGCGGGAAGAGCGGCGAAAGAAGTAGTCATTAGGCCGCCTGCTTTTTCATCTGGATGAACCAAAAGTTCTTTAACGTCCTCTGCAATTTCTTTTTCCATCTCACGCAAGATTCCCTCGGCTTTCTCCTTAGGGAGATCGCCTAAAAGATCAGCAGCTTCACTGGGAGACATTTCTTCGATAATATCTGAGGCCTGGGCCGGGTTAAGAGTCTCGATCAAACGGACCTGGATTTTGGGATCGGTTTCTTCTAAGGTTTCCGCAGCCGTAGCCGCATCCAAAGATTGAAATACTTGTGATCTTTTATACACGTCTAATTCTTCAATGATATCAGCTAGATCGGCAGGATGCAATTGAGCTAATTTATTTTGGGAAATCTTTAAGCGAAGTAAATCTGGTGATGAAATCGGCTGCACATATCTCCACGGAATAAAGGAATCTTTAAGCTGATAGTCAAAAAACCACTGAAAAAATTTTTCGGCAATTTTCCCCCACCCCACTCTGCGCATTAGCCCCTTAAAACCTACATCCACATGAACCAAGCGCAAAGTATGGTCGACCTGGAGAAAATGTAGATCATTTACCCTTAAAACCTTAGCCCCATGGGTATCTACAATTTGTTTATCTAAAAGAAAATCTTTGAGGAGTAGTTCTCCTTCTTTAAGTTGTACAATATCAAAATCAGCGGGAGTTAGAGAATCCGCAAAAAAGTTATCTTCAATTTTTATTATCTTTTTCCAAGAGAGGCGAAGGATTTCTTTTTTAGGCCGGCAAAGAAGGGCAATTACAGGCGGATAGGGTTCGGATAAAGAGGCCACCAAATCACAAACTTTGCCCCATTCTCGCCCCTCCAGATCAATAATTTTTTTGCGGAGAAGCTCGCTCAAAAATAAAAAAACCTGAGGATTAGAAGTCATTTTCATTGACAAAACCTCCAGGTTCTTTATATATAACATTCTTTGAATTAATTGGAAAGGTTTTTTTAAAAAAACCCGGTTTTATAATCTTCCCGGATTCCTTCTTTAGGGAAAAGGAGAAGGAATAATATGCCCGAGCCGTATGAGACCGTTGGCCACAAAACTGATCGACGGTCAGGCCGTAATGCGCTGGTCAAAATAAATTTTTTAAAATATGCTTAAAAATGAGAGCTCCTTAGGGGAATGAACCGCAGAGTTTAATAACTTTTTTTAAAAGAAAGGAGAAAAGATGAATATCATTCTTTTTGGTCCAAATGGGAGCGGGAAAGGGACTCAGGGCGCTGTTTTACGCGAAAAATTTAAGATCCCGCACATAGAGTCTGGAGTTATTTTCCGGGAAAATATTGCTCAAGGCACTGAATTAGGGAAAAAGGCCAAACAATATATCGAGCGCGGGGAATTAGTTCCTGATGATTTGACTATTCCCATGATTTTGAATCGCCTGCAGGAGAGCAATTGCATTCAAGGATGGCTTTTAGACGGATTTCCGCGCAACATAAACCAGGCCCAAAAACTTTTAGAGGCCTTAAGACAAAGAGGGATGAAAATTGACTATGTAGTAGAAATCGTTTTGGACCGGGAAACCGCAAAAAAAAGAATAATGGGGCGCAGACTATGTGAACAGGACAATAATCATCCCAATAATATTTTTATCGAAGCCATTAAGCCGGTAAGAAAAAACGGGGAGTTTGTTTGTCGAGTATGCGGAGGCAAATTGAGTACCAGGGCGGACGATCAGGATGAAGCAGCTATCGATAAGCGCCATGCCATTTATTACGATGAGCAGAACGGTACTTTAGCCGCTATTGCTTATTTTCGTCAAGAGGCAGCTAAGCCTGGAGGTGGTTTTAAATTTGTTGCCGTTGACGGTCGGCCGGGAGTCAAAGAAGTTACCCAGGATTTAATAAAAAAACTTGAAAGTTTAAAGTAAAAGGCTTTTAAGAGGGTTCTTTCTCTACGCAGGCATAAGCATTGTGATTGTGGATGGATTCGAGATTCTCTGATTCGACCCTGAACCAGGTAATATTGCTATGTCTTTGGAGGCGCAGAGCGATATTCCGAACCACATCTTCCACAAATAGCGGGTTATCATAAGCCTTTTCCGTCAAAAATTTTTCGTCGGCCCTTTTAAGGAGAGAGTAGACTGCCGCGCTGGCTGAATTTTCGATCATATTGATTAAATTTTCTATCCAAAAAAATTTGCGAAACTTGACTTTTACAGTCACCAGACTCCGTTGATTATGAGCGCCGCGTTGGCTGATCTCTTTGGAGCAAGGACATACAGTCGTGACCGGAACTGTAACACCTACGATAAGCGAATGGTGGCCATTTACTAAGGAAGCCAAGAATTGACAAGAATAGCTCATCAGACTTTTGGCTTTAGACTTAGGAGCTCGCTTTTCAATAAAGTAAGGAAATTCTACTTCCAAATATGCGGAATGGGCGTTTAATTTCTCTTTCATTTTATCCAATATAGTGGAGATGGCGTGGATATTAATAGTCCCGCGGTATTGGTTCAAAATTTCGATAAAACGGCTCATATGCGTGCCTTTAAAATGATGAGGAAGGTTTACATACATATTTATTCGGCCCACGGTGTGTTGAATTTTATTCTTCTTATCCAATACGGTAATCGGGTAAAGAATGTTCTTTACACCTACTTTGTTGATTTCTATATTGCGGTAGTCGGGAAGGTTTTGAATATCAATCATGGGTCGGTCCTTGGTAAGTAGCTTGCGAAGTTTCCGATTCCCATACCGAAACTGAGCTTAGGCGGAGAGGGCCAGCCTCGATTTGCCGGGATAATTCGGCAAATATATATGCCGCCAAGTTCTCGGCCGAGGGATTCTTATCTTGAAAGACGGGCAAGTCGTTTAAATAGCGATGATCAAGAGAGGCGAGAACAGCCTCCGTCTTAGCTTTCAAAAGGCGAAAATCCATGACCATACCCTGCCCATTAAGTTCGGGCGATTCTACAGCTACTTCCACGGTAAAATTATGGCCATGAAGATTTTCGCATTTGCCGCCCACTTCTTTTAAATTATGAGCCGCCGAGAAGTTAGTTTTTATTTTGATTGTAAAAATGATCTACCCCTGCCTTTTTAAATTTTTAGGGATTGATTTAAATTAACTCAATCCTGGGCTATTTGTCAACTCGGCGATTTTCCTGACCCGCGATCAGTTTTTTAATTCCTGCCTATTTTGCCTAATCTCCCCCCGCCCTCTTTTAGAAAAGAGGAAGAATCTGTGGAGCAAGCTTTGATACTCCACAGGGAAGCCTTCACTCCGTTGAGATCGTACAACCATTCCTTTTTAGTCATGGCGAGCGCAGCGTGGCCAGCACTTTAATTTCAATGCGTTACGAGATCGTCACGATGACTACGCTCCCTCGCGATGACCTTATGACTCAACCTTGCTTAGTTTAATAAACCAACCCTTCAGTGAGGGGTTATGTGATGGCTTTCCGGTTAGTCCAGTTTTCTGACCGTCGATCACTAACTGAGATTGATACATCCTTGCCTTACTCTGGCCCGCCTCTGGCCTGCCTCTGGCTGGGGCAAGCGGGGCGAAATTAAAATCGGCTGGGAATTAACTTCTTTATACTTATCCACCTTCTTTCCGCAGAGGGCGGCGGGGACTTGCCTGCCATGGCTAACAGAGTCAAAAAATAGCTCAACACCACTGGGCCGAAAAGATTAATTTCCCCCGCCTGTACTTAAGAGTTGACCAGCGCCTCATTTTAATGAGCCCCGCTGCCTTTTGCCGGAGGCAGGCCAGAGGTATATCAAGCTATTTCGCAAAAACTGATCGACGGTCAGTCCAGTTTTTTATTGACTATTTTATAATTTTTCGGGTACCCTTTTCTAAAATAATTGGCAAGCAAATTATTTATTAAAAGGTAATCCGTCACTGAAAAGGGGGAGAAGTATGGCCCGAGGCAGGACAGAGGCGGGCATGAATGAAGAAGCATCGGCGGGAGAAGAAGCTGCTCAAAGCCCATAACCGA
>JBNAWB010000027.1:0-27332 GCA_049699975.1 Thermodesulfobacteriota bacterium | reverse complement strand
ATCGACTCGTACCGAGGTGAGGGGTTAAGAAGAGCAGAGGTCATTTATTTAATGCGCTCATTAATATTAATAAATAGCTAAATTTTTATCACCATTGAACTACCGTATCTTTACCCTTGGAAAGATGGAGGGGAACGAGACGGGGTTAAGACCACTTTTTCGTCATGGCGAGCGACTATCCATTTGAGGCCGGGGAGCGCGGGTCGCATCGACTTACGCTGCCTGGGGATGACGTTACGATCCAATTTCAAAGGAGAGAAAAAGGTGAAGGGAAGATTTAATAGGCCAATCAAAGGAATTCCCCCCTTCTGAGTGATGGGTTACGCCCAAGATTAATAATTGTTGACCCTTAAATAAGCTGTTGGGTAGAATAGTAATAAGAATTTTATGACGCTATGAATACATTCGCATTTTTCAAAAAAATAAAAAAAATTTTTGGGAATTGGTGCCACGAGAGGTCGCTCGATCTTTTCATAACTTTAATTGGCTTGGCTGCTATTTTTGGAGCTACGGGATATGTTCATTTTTGGGCGCCGGCAGGCTGGGAGAAGCATACCAGGGTAATTAGTATTCAGTCTGGGATGCCCTTCAAAGAAATCGCCAAAATTTTAGAGGATAACGGGATTGTCCGGGATCAGAGGAGTTTTTATCTTTTAGCTCGGCTGCAAGAAGCCATTCCCAAAGTAAAAGCTGGCGAATATGAAATGCATACCAATATGAAGCCTCTGGAAGTGCTCTGGAAATTAATAAGGGGCGAAGTTATTAAATATCCGGTGACTATTCCGGAAGGATATAACATATTTCAAATAGCGGAAACTTTGGAAAAAGCAGGTGTATGCAATAAGAAAAAATTTTTGGAGAAAGCTCGTGATCCTAATTTGATTGCTTCTTTAGGGTTTGGTGAGGAGAGCCTGGAAGGTTATCTATTCCCCGATACATATAATTTCCCGAAGATGATGGAAGAAGAACAGGTCATCCGCCAGATGGTTTCGCGCTTTAAGACTATATTTGCCCCTTTGGCCAAGAAGGCTCAGGAGATGGGTTTGAGCCGGCGAGATGTGGTTATTTTGGCTTCCTTAATTGAAAAAGAAGCGGCAGATGATCAGGAAAGGCGGTTAATTTCTGCTGTCTTCCATAATCGTTTGCAAAGAGGTATGCCCCTCCAGAGTGATCCCACCGCCGTCTATGGGATCAAAAAAGGTTCCCAGAAGGTTACTAAAACTGATCTCCTTAGGAAAACGCCTTATAATACTTACCAGATTAATGGGCTTCCCAAGGGGCCTATTGCCAATCCCGGCTTAAAATCGCTGGAGGCCGTTTTGTATCCAGCCCAAGTAAATTATTTGTATTTTGTGGCTAAGAATGATAAGACGCATTATTTTTCCCAAACTTTAGAGGAACATAATCGGGCTGTAGCGAAGTATCAAAAGAAAAATAAAAGAAGTAACGGCGGAATTAAAGAAAATTATCTTGATATGTGAATTTATTAAATATTCAAGTTCCTTGCTCTATAACTTTTTGCACTTTAAGCAATTTAATTCTTTTTTCTCCCTTCCTCAAAAAATTTTCCCCAAAAATATCCGTCAATTACCCCTTTGATCATTTATTTTGAAAAAAAATTAAAATTTTCTTGACAAGTTAGGAAGAAAACTTTATATTGACGAAAAAGTGGTATAAAGTGGATAAAAGTGCCATAAGAAAGCCATTTTAATGTTTAGAGGAAGGTTTGAACATACCATTGATGCCAAGGGAAGGGTTTCTATTCCGGCGAAGTTTAGGGAATTGTTAGCGGAGAAGTATGATGATCGGCTGATAATTACCAATTTCGATAGGTGCTTGGTGGCTTACCCCTTTGAAGAGTGGCGGGTTTTGGAAGAGAGGATAAGTTCTCTTTCCTTGGTTAAGAAAGAAGTTAAGGCCTTTCAAAGGTTTTTTATTTCTGGGGCTGTAGAATGTCCCATTGATAAATTAGGTAGAGTTTTGATTCCCCCGAGCCTAAGAGATTATGCCCAATTGGAGAAGAGTGTGATCTTTGCGGGAATGCTCAAGAGGTTTGAAATTTGGAGTAAAGAGCGGTGGATAGAAGAGATCAAGAGATCTGAAGAAGATTTTGAGAGTATGGCGGCGGCCTTGGCCGATCTGGGATTGTGATGGAGGAGCCGCGGCATAAGCCGGTTCTCTTAGAAGAAGCAATTAAATTTCTCGTTTGTCAGTCAGGGGGCATATACGTTGACGGTACGGTAGGAAGCGGAGGTCATGCCCGCCTTATCTTAGAAAGGATTGCCCCCGAAGGGAAACTGATTGGTTTAGATTGGGATGCGCAGGCTATAAGACGGGCGGCCCAGAATTTAGCTTCTTTCGGGACGCGGGCCATATTAATAAATAAAAATTTTAAAGAAATAGGGCAAGTCTTAAGGAGTCTGGCTATCGATAAAGTTAACGGCATTTTATTGGATTTGGGTATTTCGGGAGAACAAATTGAAGATGGTGAGAGGGGATTTAGTTTTCAACGCGATGGGCCGCTGGACATGCGCATGAGTCCCGAAATTACCACCACAGCCAGAGATTTGATAAATAATTTATCTACGGCCGAATTGAGCGATATTTTTAGAAGATACGGTGAAGAAAAGTGGGCTGGCCGAATTGCGAAGGCGATTGTTCGGCAACGGCAATCTGCGCCAATAAACTCTACCGGGGAATTAGTAAAGATAATAAAAAAAGCAATTCCTTTTTCTTCCCCACGACTACACCCGGCGACGCGCATTTTCCAAGCCTTACGTATAGCCGTGAATAAGGAGTTAGAAAATTTGGAAATTTTTTTGAACCAGGCCCCCGCACTTCTCCTTCCCCAAGGAAGAATGGTGATTATCTCCTTTCATTCCTTGGAGGATAGAATAGTGAAGAAGCGTTTCCGGGAATTAGCCAAGGGCAATAAGCAAGGCCCTTCTATATTTCGCCTATTAACTCCTAAACCCATAACTCCGACGCGCGCCGAAATTACCACCAATCCGCGAGCGCGGAGCGCTAAATTGCGGGCCATGGAAAAAATTTATTGAAGGGAGGAGGAGAAATGGCTGAAGCAGTTTATAAACGGGTGGCCATAAGCGAGGCCGTTAAAGATGAAGTTAGGATAAGCGCTAAAGGAATAAATGGCCATTTATTTATTTTGGCCATCATCATTGCTTTTTTAGTTATAGGTTGTTCCCTTTTTTATGTCTGGGCTAATCAGCAAAAAGTTTCTTTGGGCTATGAAATTTCCCGCGTAAGCCAAGAAGAACAGGATCTGCTCGAAGAAAATAAAAAGTTGCGGTTAGAGCTGGCTGTCCTTAAGTCTCCGGACCGGCTGGAAAAGAAGGCCATCCAAGAGTTAGGATTTGTTACTCCCCAAAATGGACAAATAATAATTGTACGATGAAAGCAGTTGCGCAAAAATGGCCATCATTTCGTCTTGTTGTTCTCTTATTCTTTTTTGCTCTTCTTTTTTTAATTATATTTTTTAGAGCTTTCCAGCTCCAGGTCCTGAAGAGTTCCCAATTAGCTAAATTAGCCGAGCGGCAGTACCAACGCATGGTGCCCCTCATTCCGAAGAGAGGTATCCTTTATGATCGTCGCCGAGAAGAAATGGCTATAAGCATGGAAGTAGATTCCGTTTTTGCCCAGCCTAAAAAAATAAACAATATAGAAGAAGCGGCTTCAAAAATTGGGCGCATTTTGGGCAAGAAGCCCGGAGAGTTACGGCAGAAATTGAAGGAGGAAAAACCTTTTGTCTGGATTCAAAGATGGATAACCCCCGCGCAACGTTTGGCTATTGAAGATCTAAAAATGGAGGGAATTCATTTTTTAAAAGAAGCCAAGAGAGTTTATCCCCATGGAGAGATTGGCGCCCACATTATTGGTATTTCTGGATTAGACTCTAAAGGTTTAGAAGGAGTGGAATTAGGGTATGATGAGTTCCTGCGTGGCGAACCTGGGTATATTCTTATACCCAAAGATGGTCTGGGTAGGTCCATAATTTCCCAAAATCCGGATTTCCGTCGGGCAGAGGAGGGGTGCGAGTTAATCCTGACTATAGATAAAAATATCCAATATATAGTGGAAAAAGAATTGAAAAAGGCCGTGCAGGCCTGCGGAGCTAAAGGAGGGATGGCCTTAGTTATGGAGCCGAAGACGGGCGAAATACTGGCCATGGCTGTCCAACCTTCCTTTAATCCGAATCATTTTCAAGCATATCATCCAGGAGTCTTAAAGAACCGAATTGTTACCGATACGTTTGAACCAGGCTCAACATTTAAGACCTTCCTTTTAGCCGCCATCTTGGAAGAAGGAGTAGCTTCCCCGCGAGAGCTCGTTTTTTGTGAAAACGGCAACTACCACATTGGTGGTAGAGTAATCCATGACGTCCATAAATATGGATGGCTGACGATGGCCGACGTCATCAAAGTATCGAGTAATATTGGGGCAAGTAAATTAGGGAAGAAGTTAGGAAAGGAGAAATTTTACCAATATTTGAAGGAGTTTGGTTTTGGCAAAAAAACGGGCATTGACTTGCCCGGAGAAGTTTCGGGGTGTTTACCTCATTATTCGGCCTGGTCAGAAGTGGGTTTGGCCAATATAAGTTTTGGTCAGGGAGTTTCTCTCACAGCTTTACAGTTAACTGTGGCTATGGCTGCTATTGCCAATAAGGGAATGCTGATGCGGCCGTATATTGCTAAGATGATCCAAAGTAAAGACGGAGGAATTGTAAGAGAAAACCGACCAAAGATGGTCAAGAGAGTTATTTCTCCGGATACGGCTAACTCCGTCATTACTATTTTGAAGTTAGTAACGCAAGAAGGAGGAACGGGCAAGGCAGCTTATGTTCCAGGTTATGAGGTAGCTGGAAAGACCGGCACAGCCCAAAAGGCGCTTAGCTCTGGACGAGGATACTCAGATAAGAGAATAGGATCTTTCATAGGGTTTGCTCCGGCAGATGACCCACGGGTAGTTATTTCGGTAATTATTGATGAGCCGCAAGGAATTAGTTATGGAGGCGTTGTAGCCGCCCCGGCTTTCCGAGCTATTGCTGAACAAGTGCTACCCTATATGGGAGTTTACCCCAAAGGAGTTACTTATTTAGCCCAGGCCAATCATATCCCGAATGAGCAGCGGGGGAGAGGACCAAAAGATCCAGGATCGAAAAATGAGGAGCCAGAAACAGATTCTTGGCTAAATCCTGGGGTAATGCCCGATTTTTCCGGCAAGTCTATGCGCCAAGTGCTGCAGATGGCTCAAAAACTTGGTTTAGAGCTGAAACTGGTGGGCACTGGCCGAGCCGTTGCCCAAACACCTGCTCCTGGAGAAATTTTAGGAGGAGACAAAAAGGGGGTAGTTAAGTTTCAACCAGCAATTTGAAAAGAGGGCCGCAGAAAAATATTCGGGTCCTTGCTTTTAAATTTTATTAATGATCAGCAAGAAGAGAAAAAGAGCGATATAATTTAATATTAAGCATCTGCAAGCATAATAAATTAAAGAGCAGTTGAGTTTCGTCTTCTTTGATTTTTTCATGCGGGTCCAAGAAGAAGGAAATAGGTAAGCAAAAGAAGGGGAGCAAGGGTTGATCTTAAAAAACCTTATCGCTGATTTACCGATGCAAAAAGTAATAGGTGATGCGGGCATAGAAGTAAGCGGATTGGCTTATCATTCCCGGGATGTGCAAGAAGGATTTCTCTTTGCGGTAATTCAGGGTTGGAAAGAAGATGGGCGGAAATATATTCCGGAGGCCATTGGCCGGGGAGCAAAGGTTCTTTTAGTAGATTCTTTTATAGAGGAGATAAAAATTACCCAAATAGTTGTTCCTGAAGTGCGGGAAGCCTTAGCCCGCTTGGCCGCCACTTTTTATGACCATCCTTCCCTTTCTTTAAAAGTCATCGGCATTACGGGGACAAATGGTAAGACTACTACCTCATACTTACTCGAGTCCATCCTGAAAGAAGCTGGATCTCGGCCGGGAGTTATAGGCACGATAAATTATCGTTATCAGGGGCAAGTTTGGCCTGCGCCAACTACTACGCCGGAGTCTTTGGATCTGCAAAGGGTTATGCAAAATATGCGCGCCGCCGGAGTGACCGAGGTAATCTTAGAAGTTTCTTCCCATGCCCTAGCTATGCAAAGGGTGCGGGCTTGTCATTTCGACGCAGCCCTCTTTACGAATTTAACGCGCGATCATTTAGACTACCATGGCTCAATGGAAGATTATTTCCGCGCTAAACGACTACTCTTTACCCAATACTTGGGGGAGAGCAAAAAAGATCCGCGTTTCGCGGTAGTCAACCTTGATGACCCAAAAGGCGCAGAAATCCTAAGAGTGGCCGCGGGAAAGAAATTTGGTTATGGGATTAAAAATAAAGGAGATGTTTGGCCTGAAGAGGTGGCTGAGGGTCCAGATGGGCTCTGGTGTCGAGTGCGAACACCGCGGGGAGCTTACGAAATTGCATCTCCTTTAATTGGGCAGCACAATCTTTATAACCTCTTGGCCGCCATAAGTGTGGCCGAAGTTTTAGAGATCCCTATTTGGGCAATTGGCCAAGGCCTTAGAGAGCTTAGGCGAGTTCCGGGGCGGTTAGAATTGATCAAAGGAGAAGACGGTGTAAGAGTTTTTATAGATTATGCCCATACGGAAGATGCCTTGAAACGGGCCTTGGCCACTTTACGCCAAATATATCCAGGGCGACTCTTAGTGGTCTTTGGCTGCGGCGGTGATCGTGATAAAGGGAAAAGAGCAAAAATGGGACAGGTAGCGGCCTGGGGAAGCGATTTGGCCATCGTTACCTCCGATAATCCCCGCACCGAGGATCCGCTGGCAATCATTAGCGAAATCGAGGAGGGCCTGCGGATAGTTAAGGCGCAAAAACACTCTCCCACTGATTTGCTTAATCAAGTAAACTTATTTGATCAAAAACCTCATTATGTGATCATTCCTGATCGGAGAGAAGCCATCGACTTCGCTATCCGGTTGGCCCAACCAAATGATGTAATTTTGATCGCCGGCAAAGGACATGAAAATTATCAGATCATCGGCACGGAAAGAATTCATTTTGATGACCGGGAAGAAGCTGAACGGGCGTTGGGTTTAAGAAAGGAGAGAAAAAATCTTTAAGCTCACGGCTGGCGAGATTGCCGCGGTAATTCAAGGGAGAATTTTCCAGGGAGATCCCCGGGCCCAAGTTCGCGGAGTGAGCACTGATTCCCGGACAGTGGCGGAAGGGAATCTTTTTATTCCTTTAAAAGGGGAAAAATTTGATGGCCATGATTTTATTGCCGAAGCCCTTAAAAAGGGAGCCGCGGGAAGCTTGTGCGCTGCAGGAAGAGAAAAATGCTGGGTGGGGAAAAAATTAGATAAGAAATTCTTGGTAGTGGTCAAAGACCCTTTATATGCTCTGGGAGACTTAGCCCATTTCTGGCGAAATCAATTTTCTCTGCCGGTAATAGCTTTAACCGGAAGCAACGGCAAGACGACCACTAAAGAAATGGCTTCGGCCATACTGGCGCAAAAGTTCTCTGTACTAAAGACGGAAGGCAATTTTAACAACCTCATCGGTCTTCCTTTAACTTTGCTCAAGCTTTCGCCGCAGCAGGAAGTGGCCGTTTTGGAAATGGGGATGAATGCTTTTGGGGAAATTCGCCGGTTGCGGGAAATTGCCCGTCCCCAAATTTCCGCTATTTTAAACATTGGCCAAGCGCACTTAGAAAAATTGGGCGGGCTGGAAGAAGTGGCTCGCGCCAAAGGGGAACTTTGGGAAGAACTTAAAGCTGAAGATTGGATAGTAGTTAATCTTGATGACCCGCGGGTTGCGGCCTTGGCGGCCCTCAAAAATTGCCCCAAGAAAACTTACAGCATCCAGCAAAAAGCAGATGTGCAAGCTGAAAATATCCTTTATCGGCCGGAGGAAGGAATTGAGTTCATTTTGAAAATAGGCGAGCAAAAAGAATTGGTGCAGATGCAGGTATATGGCCGGCATAATGTGCCCAATGCCCTGGCCGCCGCCGCCTGCGCTTCTATTTTAGGTATGGGCCTGGGCGAAATCGTAGCCGGCTTAAAAGCTTTTCAGCCTTACCCGGGCAGGGGAAAAGTCATAATCCTCAAAAATAATATCCGAATTTGGGATGATACTTATAACGCTAATCCAGATTCTCTACGCGCTTCTTTAACTGCCTTTCTGGAATTAAAAGGTGAGGGACGTGGCTTATTAGTGCTAGGTGATATGTTGGAACTGGGCGCCGCAGCCTCCGTCCAACATCGAGAAATAGGCAGGCTCATCGGGCGCTGCGGTTTAACTTATCTTTTCTGCTTAGGTCAGCAAGCTCCTTTTTTAAAGCAAGGGGCGCAAGAAGGAGGTATGCCAGCCGAACGGATATTTGTCGCTGACCAGCAGGAAAGAATTTTATTAAAGCTCAAAGAAGTGGGGCAAGAAAATGATTGGATTATGGTAAAAGGTTCGCGGTTGATGAAGATGGAACGAATCATTCAAGGCCTCCAAGATTTTTGGGGGGCAAAATAAAAAGGTATTTCTTCCTTATGCTTTATATGCTCTTATACTCTCTGCACACCCAATTTTCCGTATTTAATGTTTTTCGTTACATAACTTTTCGGGCGATTTTAGCCATCCTGACGGCCTTGATTATTTCCCTAATTTTTGGCCCATGGTTAATTCGCAAATTGCAAAAGCTGAAAGTAAAACAATTTATCAGAAATGACGGGCCTGCTTCCCATTTAGGTAAGGAAGGGACGCCCACGATGGGCGGAATTTTAATTCTCGTCGCCATTACAGTGGCAGTCATTCTTTGGGCAGATCTAAAAAACTACTATATTTGGATAACGCTTCTGGTAACGATTTCTTTTGGGGCAGTGGGGTTTGGGGACGATTACCTAAAAATTACCCGCCGTAATCCCAAGGGCGTATCGGGAAAAAAGAAATTTAGTCTGCAAGGAATTCTCGGCTTAGGGGCCGCCCTTTTGCTTTATTTTCATCCTATGTTTAAAACCACCTTCAGCGTCCCTTTTTTTAAAGGCATCATGCCTGATTTAGGAGTTTTTTATGTAGCCTTAACCTTTTTCGTGATCGTGGGCACTTCTAACGCCGTTAATTTAACAGATGGTTTGGATGGTTTAGCTATTGGGCCTATTTTAATTACGGCCGGTACTTTGATGGTTTTAGCTTATTTGGCTGGCCATGTAAAGATAGCCAGTTACTTGCAAATTCCCTACGTCGCCGGCAGCGGAGAGTTAGCTATTTTTTGCGGAGCCATCGTGGGTGCTTCCATGGGCTTTCTTTGGTACAACACTTATCCCGCTCAAATTTTTATGGGCGATACAGGTTCGGTTTCTCTCGGCGCCGCTCTGGGAGTAGTGGCCGTCATTATCAAACAAGAAATATTATTGGCCTTAGTAGGTGGGCTTTTTGTGTTAGAGACCCTTTCTGTAATTTTTCAAGTCCTTTCTTTTAAGCTCTGGGGCAAAAGAATTTTTCGCATGGCCCCTCTGCACCATCATTTTGAACTAAAAGGTTGGCCGGAGCCAAAGATAATCGTGCGCTTTTGGATCATAACTATTTTTTTAGCTTTAATTGCTTTTAGTACCTTGAAATTGAGGTAAAAAGTTGGACTTAAAAGGCAAAAAAGTTTTGGTAGTTGGTTTAGCCAGAACAGGGTTGGCCTTGATCAAATTCTTAAAAAGCCAAGGCGCGCAAGTTTATGTGTCCGAAATGAAAGAAGCCCAAGAATTGGCTGCGGAGCATAAATATCTGACTAATGAAGGAATCATCGCGGAATTTGGCGGCCATAGCGTCCCCTTTTTTTTACAAGCGGAACTGATTGTGGTTAGCCCAGGTGTGCCTTTAAACTTGGAGCCCTTGAGGCGGGCCCAAGAAAAAGGAATTCCCGTATTGAGTGAGATAGAAATTGCTTTTCAGTTTCTCAAAAAACCACTCTTAGCTGTTACGGGTACAAACGGGAAGACGACGACGACTACTTTAATTGGCCAAATATGCCAAGCGGCCGGGAAGAAAGTATTTGTGGGCGGCAATATCGGCACGCCTTTGATTGCCTTCGTCTGCGGCCCCCAGCAGGAGGAATGGGTGATAGCGGAAATTAGTAGTTTTCAGTTAGAAGGGATCAGAGAGTTTCGGCCGCATATTGCCGTCCTTTTGAATATTAGTGAAGATCATTTAGACCGTTATGCTAACTTTCAGGAGTATATTTTAGCGAAAAAGAAAATTTTTCAGAATCAGCGCCAAGAGGACTTTGCCGTCTTAAATGCTGATGACCCCCTGACTTTTCAGTTTGCCCACCAGGTGAAGGCGGAAGTTTTCCTATTCAGCGCGCAGAGGTCAGTTCCCGTAGGTTGTTTTTTAGAGAAGGGCGCGCTCATTTATCAAGGGGCAGATGGTCAAAAAGAAAGATTTAGCTTAGCAAACCTGAAGCTTAAAGGAGCCCATAATCTAGAGAATATCATGGCCGCCATTACGGCCACTAAAATATGTGGGTGTCCCGCCGGGGCGATTCAACAGGTGCTAAATGAATTTTCCGGATTGGAGCACCGGTTGGAATGGGTGGGGGAGATAAAAGGAGTTAAATTTTTCAATGATTCTAAAGGTACTAACGTGGGGGCGGTGATTAAATCGTTGATGAGTTTTCAGGAACCCATTATGCTCATTGCGGGAGGGAAAGATAAGGGAGGAGATTACGCGCCTTTGCGCGAACTGATCGCCCGGAAGGTCAAAGGGTTGGCTCTGATCGGGGAAGCACAAGAGAGAATGTATTCCGCTTGGGGCAAGCTAACGGATACGGCCTGCTTTAACACACTGGAAGAGGCGGTGCTTTGGTCTTTCTCCAAAGCGGCTCCGGGCGACGTTGTTCTCCTTTCCCCAGCTTGTTCCAGTTTTGACATGTTTAAGAATTATCAAGAAAGAGGACAGCGATTTAAAGAAATAGTCGGTCGTCTGATTCAGCAATTTAAAGATGGCGGCTGAGGAGGTCCCAGAATATTGGATGAGCACCGAGGACATTTTGATTTTCTCTTGCTCTCTTTAGTAATGGCTTTGGTAAGCATAGGCATAGTTATGGTTTATAGTGCAAGTTTCGTCGTCGCCGGCCAAAAATTTGGGGATAACTATCATTTTCTAAAAAAACAGGCTATAGCAGCGGGCCTGGGCTTTTTCCTCCTTTTTTTAGCCGCGCGGATAGATTACCACCGCTGGCAAAAATTGGCTTGGTTGCTTGTTTTATTGAGCATCATCCTATTGGCTTTTTTAATTTTGCCTGTTCCCGGCCTACGCCGGGAAGCAGGTGCTCCAGCCCGCTGGTTAAGATTCTTTTCTTTTTCTTTTCAGCCCGCAGAGTTGGCCAAATTCTCTTTGGTGGTTTACATGGCGCGTTCCTTGGTCAAAAAAGGGGAGACAGTGCAGAACTTTATGCCCGGTCTTTTGCCCCATTTTATTATTTTGGCAGTTTTCTTTGGCTTAGTTTTTAAACAACCGGACTTTGGCACCGGAGTCATTTTCTGTATGCTTGTTTTTATCATGCTCTTTGTAGGGGGGGCACGGATTCTCCACTTAGGCGGAATCATTTTAACTGCTTTGCCCATGTTTTTATTTTTAGCTCTGCAGGCGAATTATCGCAAAGAACGTTTGTTAGCCTTCTTAAATCCCTGGCAGGACCCAGGCAATACGGGATTCCAGATTATCCAATCTTTTTTAGCTTTTGGAGCCGGAAAGATTTGGGGCTTGGGATTAGGCGAGGGCAGACAGAAACTTTTTTATCTGCCGGAAATGCATACAGACTTTATTTTTTCGGTAATAGGAGAGGAGCTGGGTTTGATAGGCGTAGCCGCAGTAATATCCCTTTTCTTTTTCTTGACCTTTAGAGGTTGGCAGATTTCCCTAAGAGCGCCCGATTTATTTGGCCGTTACCTGGGCATAGGATTAGTGAGTATGATGGCCGGGCAAGCTTTGATGAATATGGGAGTAGTGCTGGGCTTATTGCCCACCAAAGGTTCTCCGCTCCCTTTTTTGAGCTATGGAGGTACCTCTTTGATCATTAATTTAATGGCCATGGGGATCTTAGAAAATATTTCCTCCCAGGGATTAAGGAAAGTTCGTGAGAATAATGATCGCCGGCGGGGGGACGGGAGGACATCTCTTTCCCGCCCTGGCCGTAGCTGAAGCTTTCTTAGAAAAAGATGCTCGGCACCAGATCCTTTTTGTGGGTAGCCAAAAAGGTCTGGAAAGGCAAGTTTTGCGTAAACAAGGATTCGCCTTGGAGACCATAGAAGTAGTCAGTTTAGTGGGTAAGTCGTGGAGAAAAAAAATAGGGAGTTTGCTTTTGGTCGGTAAAAGTTTAGGACAGTCTTGGCGATTATTACGTTCCTTGCAGCCTGATTTGGTGTTGGGTATGGGGGGGTATACTTCGGGGCCGGTGGTCCTCACGGCTTGGGCCATGGGCAAGAGAACAGCTATCCATGAACAGAATGTTGTTCCCGGCCTAAGTAATAAGATTTTGGGGAAGGTAGTAGACCGAATTTTTATTTCCTTCCCCGAGACTGCCCAATTTTTCCCAACCAAGAAGACTTTTTGGACAGGGAATCCGGTGCGGAAGAGATTCAAAACTCCCCCTTCCCGGCTACCGGCAGAAGATGAGGGACTGTTCACGATTTTTGTTTTTGGCGGAAGCCAAGGAGCACACCGTTTAAATAGTTCTATGGCGGAAGCTTTGCCGTTGCTGGCTGATTTAAAGGAGAAGATGCGCATTATCCATCAAACAGGCCCCAAAGACTATCAGCAGATGAAAGAGATTTATGGGCAACAGGGCTGGGCGGCCGAAGTTTATTCTTTCCTGGAAGAAATAGAAATGGCCTATGCCCGAGCTGATTTAATTATTTGCCGCGCCGGAGCCAGCACCTTATTTGAACTGATGGCCATGGGCAAGCCTGCCCTGCTGGTCCCTTTCCCCTTTGCCGCGAATGATCATCAGACCTTAAATGCCCGCGCCCTCGTGAAAGCTGGGGCAGCTTTTCTGGTGGCTGATCGAGAAATCAACGGCGAATTTTTAAGTAATTTTTTACGGAAGCTGATAAACGATCCCGCCCCCTTAAAAGAAATGGGGAGGCGGGCAGCTTCTCTGGCGAAGTTAGAAGCCGCGCAAAATATCGTAGAACATTGTTATGAATTGGTGGGTCATGGATAAAAAAATTTTAGGCATGAAGAGGAAGGTCCAACACGTGCACTTCGTGGGCATTGGCGGCATAGGCATGAGCGGTATTGCGGAAGTCTTAATCAATTTGGGGTATCAAGTCTCTGGCTCAGATCTGGCAGAGTCCGAGACCACTCTGCGTTTGCAGAAGTTAGGCGCCCAAATTTTTATTGGCCATCGCCCGGAAAATTTGCAAACAGCTGATGTGGTCGTCATCTCTTCCGCCATTCGCCCGGACAATCCCGAGGTTGTTTCTGCAAAGGAGAGACTAATTCCGGTAATTCCCCGCGCAGAGATGCTGGCCGAGTTGATGCGCATGAAGTACGGAATAGCCGTGGCGGGAACTCATGGAAAGACCACCACTACCTCCATGATTGCCACCGTTTTAGCTCACGCCGGATTAGATCCCACAGCAGTTATCGGCGGCAAACTGAATATATTCGGCTCGAATGCTAAATTAGGGCAAGGGGATATATTAGTGGCGGAAGCTGATGAAAGCGATGGTTCTTTCTTGCAGCTTTCCCCTATTATTGCGGTAGTCACGAACATTGACCCCGAACATTTGGATTATTACCACGAATTGTCGCGCATGCAAGAGGCGTTCTTAAAGTTTATTAACAAAGTTCCTTTTTATGGTTTGGCCGTGCTTTGCCGCGATAGTGAAAATTTGCAGAGCCTGTTTCCGCGCATCCGGAAACCTTTTGTCACTTATGGCCTAAATGACCAAGCCAATTTTTGGGCAAAGGAGATAAAATTTGCCGGTCTGCAGACGAGCTTCGTGGCTGGCGAAGGGCGGCAAGAGTTGGGAAAGATTGAAATGCATCTGCCTGGTCGGCACAGCGTTTACAATGCTTTGGCTACTTTGGCCACGGCCAGGGAATTGGATATTCCTTTTCCCGTGGTCCAGCAAGCCTTAGCTTCTTTTAGTGGCGTACAGCGGCGCTTTGAGATTAAAGGAGAAATTGCGGGCATAATGGTTGTTGACGATTATGGCCACCATCCTACAGAGATTAAAGCCACCCTGCGGGCCGCAAAAGAAGGCTGGAAACGGAGGACCGTAGTCATCTTTCAGCCGCATCGATATACCCGCACCCGTGATTTATTCAAGGAGTTTTTGACGGCTTTCCAAGATGCGGATGTCCTTTTGCTCACCGGGATTTATCCGGCTGGAGAAGACCCTTTGCCCGGAATCACTGCCCAAGGGCTTTTTGAAGGTATAAAGGGATATGGACATAAGGATGTGACCC
Source organism: Thermodesulfobacteriota bacterium (assembly GCA_049699975.1). Classification (GTDB taxonomy): domain Bacteria; phylum Desulfobacterota; class SM23-61; order SM23-61; family SM23-61; genus CAZAGD01. The sequence continues at coordinate 12,861 of JBNAWB010000027.1, read as the reverse complement.
TCATCTTAGATAAAAATGAAATTCCTGAACGACTCTGGGAACGCTTACAACCAGGGGATATGGTCATTACTTTGGGAGCTGGGGATATATGGAAAGTAGGGATGGAGTTGATCCGCAAACTAAGGGAACAAGAACAGAAATAAAGGGCAAGATTTTTTATGATGTTCCCCTGGCTGATTATACTTCTTGGCGCATAGGGGGGCCAGTTGATTATTTAGTCTTTCCCCGGGATGCCGCCGATCTAAAAGAGGTTTTAGAATGGGCGCGCCGAGATAAAATTCCTTACTTTATCTTAGGCAAGGGAACAAATATTTTAGTGCGCGACGGTGGCTTCCGGGGCATGGCTATTTCTTTGGCTGACGGGTTTGCTCAATTGGCCGTAATTAAAAGTTTGGCTGCTGAAATTCATTTGCACGCGGGAGCGGGTTTGCCTTTGGGAATGGTTATCGATTTCTGCCTGCAAAAGGGGTTAACCGGTTTAGAGTTTGCCGCAGGTATTCCAGGGAGCATAGGGGGAGCAATTGCCATGAATGCCGGCGCCTTTGGTGGAGAAATAAAAGATGTCTTGCAGGCTGTATGGGTGATGGATGCCCACGGAAATATGCGGGAAGATCCCAAAGAAAAGTTATCGTTTTCCTATCGGGCGCTGCGCATGCTCCCCGGCGAGATTATCTTAGGCGGGCTCTTTCGCTTACGACCTGCAGAGATAACTCAGGTGCAGGAGGAGGTACGCAAAATAATTGCTCGGCGCCGAGAGAAACAGCCCTATGATTTCCCCAGTGCCGGTTCAGTATTCAGAAATCCACAAGCTGGCCCGGCAGGGCGTTTAATTGAAAAGGCTGGGTTAAAAGGATACCGCATTGGCGCCGCGCAGGTTTCGGAAAAGCACGCCAATTTTATTATAAACCGCGGCGGAGCCCGGGCTAAGGATGTCTTAAAATTAATCGAGGTCGTGCGCGATAAAGTGTGGCGGGAAACAGGAGTTCTCTTAGAATTAGAAATTCAGGTAATGGGGGAAGATGGGGAAGATTAAAGAAAATGAATTATGTTCCCTTGCCTAAGATTCAGAATACGCAGTAGTCTTGGAAGGAAAGAGCAAAGGGGAACATTAGGTAGAGTTTAGGAAATGGGGTATTGGCGTAGAGAAGAGATGCTCAAGAAAAAAATTGGTGTGGTGCTGGGCGGGCGGTCGGCGGAAAGAGAAATTTCCCTCCTCTCTGGGCAGGCAATTTTAGCTGCCCTGCGCGAGAAAGGCTACCTGGCTTGCCCTATAGAAGCAGATGAGCTGTTAGCTCAGCGCCTGCATGAAGAAAAAATAGAAATAGCATTTATTGGCCTCCACGGACGTCTGGGAGAAGATGGGGCAGTGCAGGGGCTTTTGGAGATAATGCGCATTCCCTATACTGGTTCGGGGGTCCTGGCTAGTGCGCTGGCCATGAATAAAGTAATTTCCCGCCAAATCTTTAAGCAGCATTCTTTGCCAGTCCCTAATTATTTAGTTCTCCATCAGGCAGAGCTAAGAGATTTAGCTAAGCCCCCTTGGCCCTTTTCTTGGCCGGTAGTGGTCAAACCTTGTCAAGAAGGATCTAGCGTGGGGGTAAGCATTGTATCAGATCCGCAGGCCTTGCCGGAGGCCTTAGGAAAAGCCTTTAGCTACGATGCGGAAATCATCGTGGAAGAGTACATAAAAGGACGAGAAATTTCCGTAGGCATCTTAGATAACCAAGCTTTAGGAGCCATTGAGATAGTACCCAAAGTAGAATTTTATAGCTACGAAGCTAAGTACACGGAGGGCCTGACCCAACATATTTTTCCCGCGCCTTTAGCCAAAGCTGATTATGAGCGCGTCTTGAGCATCGGACTTAATGCCCATCTTTCTCTGGGATGCGAGGGAGCTACGCGGGTTGACTTATTACTTCGCCCAGAGGGAGAACCTGTGCTTTTAGAAGTTAACTCGCTGCCAGGAATGACGCCCCTAAGCTTGCTGCCCGAGATTGCCCGCGGCGTGGGGATTAATTTTCCCGACTTGGTGGAAAGGATTTTATTAGGAGCACGTTTAAAGATCCCCGTGAAAAGCTGGAAAGGTCTTCCGTGAGTTTGGCCAAGAATGATGAGGAGAGGTCGTCTAAAAAAGATGAGCCTCATAAAAAAAAGGAAATGGCGTCGCCGCCAAAGGCATATCGGCTGGCCGGGCTGGCTCAAACAAATAGGAAAGCGGGCACTGAATTTAGCTACGGTGGCCAGCTTAGTCTTCTTGGGCAACAATGTTTATCGATATTTTGTCCTTACTACGCAATGGAAATTAAACGAGATCAGGGTGGTTGGTTGCGTCCATGCTAAAGAAGCAGAGCTTTTGGACTTAGCCCGATTGGATCTGGGAATGGAGATTTGGCGATTAAATCTAACCGAATTGACCCAGAGTTTGATTAAGCATCCCTGGATAGAAAAAGTACAGGTGCGGCGGGATTGGTCGCGGCAAGCCTTGATTATTGAAGTGCAGGAGCGGACGGCGCGGGCCATAATCCTGTTAGATGACCTTTATTTGGTGGACAGACAAGGGAAGGTATTTAAAAAAGTCGGGCCCAAGGAGAAAGTGGATTTGCCTTTGCTCACTGGCTTAGAAAGTAAAGGAATCAAAAAACAAGATGAGGAAGGGGAGAGATTGATTAAGCAAGCTCTGGAACTTTTGGATCTGCTCGCTTATCGGCAAATTATCAATGAACATAATATTTCGGAGATTAATCTCCACAAACAAAGAGGGTTGACTCTTTATACTTTGGATAAAAGCCTGCCCATTTACTTAGGTTGGGGGGATTATAAAGATAAACTAAACCGTCTGGAAAAGGTCTTGGCTGATATTCAAAAGAAAGGGGAAGAAGTGGCCTATGTGGATGTTAATTATCCGCGAAAAATCGTCGTGAAGGTTAAAGAAAAGCAGAATATGCCATCCGAACGTCCTAAACCAATGGCGCAGATGGCTCAAAGGCGACCATAATGGAAAATAGGCCCAAAGTTTAAAAAGCCGGGAGGGAGAAAGACATGGGTAAAAGAGGGAAAAGAGAAAATATCATAGTCGGCTTAGACATTGGAACCACAAAAATTTGTGCCATTGTGGCTGAGGCCACGGATGCTGGTTTAGACATAGTTGGCATCGGTACTCATCCTTCCCGGGGAATGCGGAAAGGAGTAGTAATTAATATCGATGCCACCATCGAATCCATTCGCAAAGCCGTGGAAGAAGCGGAGTTAATGGCCGGGGTAGAAATAAATTCCGTTTATTGTGGAATCGCTGGCAGTCATATTCGAGGGTTTAACAGCCAAGGAATTGTGGCCGTAAAGAATCGGGAAGTAGCCGAGAATGATCTAAAACGAGTTTTGGATGCGGCGCGGGCCGTAGCTATTCCCATGGATCGAGAGATCATCCATGTCTTACCTCAGGAGTTCATCGTGGACGATCAAGACGGGATTATGGAGCCCTTAGGCATGGCCGGGGTGAGGCTGGAGGCTAAAGTGCATATTGTTACGGCCGCCGTTACCTCCGCCCAAAACATCATCCGTTGTTGCCATCGCTTGGGTCTGGAAGTCAACGATTTGGTGTTACAACAATTAGCTGCCGCCGAGGCCGTCCTCATTCCGGACGAGAAAGAATTAGGGGTAGCTCTAATAGATATCGGCGGGGGGACTACTGACTTAGTGGTTTTTTCTCAAGGAGCAGTGCGCCAAACAGCAGTTTTTGGTTTAGGGGGAAACCATCTGACTAATGACATAGCCGTAGGGCTCCGGACGCCCTTAGTAGAGTCGGAGAAGATCAAGACCAAATATGGTTGTGCGCTAACTTCCTTGGTCAAGAAAGAAGAGATGATTGAAGTGCCCAGCGTAGGGGGGCGGCGTCCCCGAACTCTTTCTCGCCAAATTTTAGCGGAAATCATCGAACCCCGGATGGAAGAAATATTCACTTTGGTGCATCGGGAGATTCTTAAATCAGGATACGAAAACCTCATTCCTTCGGGAGTGGTGCTCACGGGAGGCACAGCATCTTTAGAAGGCTTACCCGAATTAGTGGAACAAATTTTTAATTTGCCCGTCCGCCGGGGCTATCCCATGGGCATAGGCGGTCTTTTAGATGTGGTCAATAGCCCTATGTACGCTACGGCCGTGGGCTTAGTCTTATACGGCCACCGCTATAAAGGAGAAGGACGGCATAAAAATCACAAGAATAATAATCATCAATTTTTAGGCAAATTGACCGGGCGGCTGAAAAGCTGGTTCGCTAATTTTTAAAAAGTACATAAACCGCCTGCTTCCATTTTTTTAGCCGGGGCAGGCGGCCCAGATATGGTTAAAGAAATTTAAGGAGGTGGGGCGATGTTTGAGTTGGAAGAAAGCAAAATTTATGGAGCTAATTTAAAAGTAATCGGCATTGGGGGCGGGGGGTGTAATGCCGTAAACACAATGATTCAAGCAAGCTTACAAGGCGTGGAGTTTATTGGGGCTAATACAGATGCCCAGGCCTTGGCTGCTTGCCAAGCTCCTTTGAAGATTCAATTGGGAGCCAAACTTACCAAAGGTTTAGGCGCCGGCGCTAATCCAGAAGTGGGCAAGAATGCTACTTTGGAGGACAAAGACCGTCTGCGAGAGATTTTGATGGGGGCAGATATGGTTTTTATTACGGCTGGCTTAGGCGGTGGTACGGGTACGGGCGGAGCACCCATCGTGGCTTCTATTGCCAAAGAATTAGGGGCGCTCACGGTAGCCGTGGTGACCAAACCTTTTTTCTTTGAAGGGCGGAAAAGGCAAAGACAAGCAGAAGAGGGTTTAAAAGAGCTCCGGAAGTTCGTCGATACTTTGATTACCATTCCTAACCAGCGCTTGCTCAATATCGCGGGAAAAGATATGTCCCTCTTGGAAACTTTCCGCAAAGCAGACGAAGTCCTTTTGCAAGCGGTCAAAGGGATTTCTGATTTGATCACGGTCCATGGCTTGATTAACCTCGATTTTGCCGATGTGCGCACAGTCATGTCGGAGATGGGTTTAGCTTTGATGGGTACGGGAGTGGCCAGCGGAGAGAATAGGGCGATGGAGGCAGCGCAGAAGGCTATTTCCAGTCCTTTGTTGGAAGACATCACTATTGCGGGTGCCCGGGGAATTCTTATTAACATAACGGGAGGCCCGGATTTAACCCTCTTTGAAGTGAACGAAGCTTCGACGCTGATCCAAGAGGAAGCTCATGAAGAAGCGAACATAATTTTTGGGGCGGTGATTGATGAGAACTTGCGCGGCGAAGTAAGGGTTACGGTCATCGCTACTGGATTCGGCAGAGCAGCGGAGGCCGAAGAGCGAATCGTGGAAATACGTCCGGTGGCCAAGGAGCCAGAAAAGACTGCGGGAGGTAGTCCCCGAGTAGAAGAAAGTCGGGATATCCCCACTTTCATGCGGCAAGAAAAGACTGCCGAATCCCGGGAAAAAACTTTGCGTTCCTGGCGCAGCCGATTCTTTAATAACTTAGGCGAGGATGAACTTGATATCCCCACTTTCTTGAGGAAGCAGGCCGATTAAGAAAATGGAGCCTCTTTAAAGTATAAGCAAAATGTCCTCTAAATTATTTGCTCAGGCTCAAAAAATTTTAGCGGCCGAGAAAAATATTTTTCTCCCTAGCCAAAAATTTTCTAAGCATAAACTCAAAGAGGTTTTGGCCATTGCCCTAGCCTATCCGAATCGTTATTATACGGGCATGTCTAATTTAGGTTTCCAAACAGTTTATCATCTCTTCAATATGCAGCCCGGTACAGAATGCCAACGGGTATTCCTTCCCGAGGCCGCAGATATTGAAGAATATTATCGCACGAACACCCCCCTTTTTTCTTTGGAAACGCAAAGACCAGTTCGCGATTTTGATGTCTTGGCTTTCTCCATCTCCTATGAAAATGATTACCTCCACCTCTTGCAAATAATGGAATTAGCCAAAATTCCTGTGTTAAGCAAAGACCGCCAAGAAACAGATCCTTTGGTGATGGCCGGAGGGGCCACGGTTTTGCTTAACCCAGAACCTTTAACTGATTTCGTGGATTTTTTTTTCATTGGGGAAATTGAACCTATAGTGGGGACCCTTACGGAAATATTACGCCGTGGAAAGGAGAAAGAGCTACCGCGTTTCGAAATTTTAAGAGAGCTGGCTGAGTTAGAAGGAGGGTATGTTCCGCAGTTCTATGAAATCACTTACTCCCCGGAGGGCTTGATTACCTCTTTTTCTCCTCAAGATAAAGTGCCGGCCCGGGTGAAGAGAGTATATCTGCGAGATTTAGATTGTTACCCAACTTTATCCGCTATCATAACTCCCCAGACCGAATTAGCCGAGATGCTTTTAACAGAGCTCAGCCGCGGATGTTCACGCCGCTGCCGCTTTTGCGCCTGTTCCTACGTTTACCATCCCCACCGCCTTCGGGATGGGTCAGAGTTAAAGAAGGTGTTGCTTCAGCATGGGGAAGGAGCTTCTAAGATTGGCCTATTAGGGGCAGCCATCTCTGATTATCCCCACCTGCTATATTTAGGCAGAGAGCTGCTCAGTTCCCAGAAGAGCCTCTCCTTTTCTTCTCTCCGGGTGGATGCCTTAAATCAAGAGTTGGCTGATCTCCTTCGGGATAGTGGCCAAAAAACAGTCACTTTAGCGCCTGAAGCAGGCTCGGAGCGTATGCGCCGCATCATTCATAAAGGATTCCAGGAACAGAATATTTTGGAGGCAGTAGAACTCTTGGCGGACAGAGGGGTGGCTAATTTACGCCTCTATTTTATGATCGGTCTTCCTTGGGAAGAAAAGGCCGACGTGCAAGAGATAGTGGAACTGACGAAAAAGATTAAACACTGTCTGCGTAAGAAAAGGCGAGGTCAAAAGGGTGGCGAAAAAATTAGTTTGAGTCTCAACTCTTTTGTCCCCAAGCCAGCTACTCCCTTCCAATGGCATCCCTTTGCTGAGCCTCAACAATTGAACGAAAAAATTAAATTGGTCAAAAAGGGTTTGGCTAAAGAAGGAGGAGTTTCTGTAACTGCCGACCTACCCAAATGGGCCTACCTGCAAGCTCTGCTCGCCCGCGGAGATCGTCGCGTAGGGAAACTGTTGGGGCAGGCCCACCGTTTACGCGGAAACTGGTCCCAAGCTTATCGAACTGTTGATCTCAATCCGGACTTTTATGTCTTGCGCCCCAGGAGAAAAGAAGAAATTTTTCCCTGGGATTTTATTGACCATGGCCTAAGCAAAGATTATCTTTGGCAGCAGTATGCAGGGGCCTTCCAAGAAGCTCTCGGGGCTAAATAAGCCTACTGGTAATTAGCTAAAGAAGAAAAAAGTGTAGGGGCAGTGAGAATTAAGACTGTTAGTCGGTTAGGGTAATCCATGATATTTTTACCTTAAGCACTGCCTTGGGGAGTGTGCTTTGAAACTCCCCAGGGCAAGCCTTCTCCCCGCAAAGTTTGGGTAATCATCCTTTTGGCGTCATGGCGAGCGAGCTTGCACTTGCTGCGGGGTAACGTGGCCATCTCCTTATTTTCCATCCATTACGAGATCGCCACGTATGCTGCGTTCCCTCGCGATGACCTTACAACCCCACCCCGTTGGTTTAATAAACCCACCCTTCAGGGAGGGGTTACCGGTCAGGCCGAAACCAAATTGAGTTTTTATTCTTTTTTTGATATTATATTGCCAAACCTCCCTCTGATAAATAGCCGGTGGTAATTATGCCTCAAGAACGAGAGTATCAAAAGCTAAAAAAGGAAAATGAAGTCTTAAAGCAGTTGCTGGCCCAGGTAGAAGAAGAGAAGACAGCGCTCTTCGAGCAAGTGCTCCAGATAAGGGCAGAGTGGGAGGCGGCGTTCAATGCGATTACGGACCGCATTTTTGTGGAAGATAAAAATTATATTATTATCCGGGCCAACATGGCTGTTTTAAAAGACTATGCGTTAGCTCCCGAGGAGATTGTGGGCAAGAAGTGTTTTGAAGTTTTTCGGGGGAATAATGCTCCTTGCCTTGGTTGCCCAGTCACGGAAACAATGGTTACGGGAAAGCCTGCTTTGGGAGAAATGTATAATCCGCGTCTGAAAGGAAACTATTATGTCCGCACTTACCCCATCTTTGATCGGCATGGTCAAGTAGCGGAAGTAGTGGTCGAAGACATCTCCAAGACTAAGAAGCTCGAACAGGAACTTAAAGACTCGGAGAATAGATTTCGCCATATTGTGGAACAGGCCAATGATGGCATTTTGGTTATTAGCGAAGAAAACAAAATTGAGTTGGCGAATAAAACAGCTGCGGAAATAACTGGTTATTCTTTGGAAACATTGGCCGGCTTAAATTTTTTCGATTTATTCGATGAAAAAAACCAAATTTATATCAAAGAATTAATGGCCAGCGGCATTACGCGCGGGGGGTTAAGAGTTTGTACCGAGCTGGAGTTCATCAATGCCCGGGGAGAGTCGAAAGAAGCCGAGGTATGCTTCACCATTGTCCAAGACCGGGCGGGGGCGATGAAGACATACGTTTATCTAAGAGATATTAGTCTAACTAAACGAATTGAGCATCAGCTCCGCAAAGCTAATGATTTTCTGCGGAATTTGATCGAGAATTCGGTAGATGGAATTATTGCGGCGGACATGAAGGGGCAGATAATCATTTTTAATAAGAGCGCCGAGAAACTCTTAGGTTATACCGCTGATGAAGCCATGAATAAAGTCCATATTACCCAACTCTATCCCCCTGGAGTAGCCAAAGAAATTATGCGCCGTTTACGATCAGCAGATTACGGAGGAGTAGGTCGGTTGGAACCTTCCCAATTTACCCTGATTAGCAAGACAGGAGAAGAGATTCCCATAAGTATCTCAGCGGCCATTATTTATGAGAATGGTAAAGAAATCGCCAGTTTTGGTATCTTTACAGATTTGCGCGAAAAGATGAAGATGGAAAATAAGTTACGAGAAACACATCTCCAATTGCTGCAATCAGAGAAGATGGCTTCTTTAGGGAAGCTGGCCGCCGGCGTGGCCCATGAGATCAATAACCCCTTAGGGGGCATAATGATTTTTTCCAAGATGCTTTTAGAAGATCTGCCCCCAGATGATCCGCGCAAAGAAGATTTAGAACGTATTTGCCAGGAAGCTGCGCGCTGCAAAGAGATTGTCAAAGGACTTTTAGAGTTTGCCCGGCAAACCTCCTATAAAATGGAACCCACTGATCTAAACCGGGCGCTCCAGCAAGGAATCTCCTTACTGGAAAACCAAGCGCTCTTCCACAATATCCGCATTGTCAAAGAACTGGACTCCAGTTTACCGCCGATCATGGCCAATGCCAGCCAGTTGAATCAAGTTTTTATGAATATTATTTTGAACGCGGCCGAAGCTATGCAAGGTCAAGGGACCTTAACCATCCGCACTCAACTGGGGCCGGAAAAGAACTCGGTTTTGATTGAATTTACAGATACCGGGTGCGGTATAAAAGAAGAACACCTTTCGCGGATATTCGAACCCTTCTTCACCACCAAAGAAGTAGGGAAAGGGACCGGGTTGGGGTTGGCCACTTCCTATGGCATCGTGGAGAAACATCGGGGAAAAATTTGGGTGAAAAGTAAAGAAGGCGAGGGATCAACTTTCACGATTGAGCTACCTATCAACTTGGAAATTGAAGATATTTAGCCGCCAAGGTAGGAGGGAAGAAAAGCATCAACTATGGAGGGGATGAGTCAGTTAAAAATTTTGATTGTGGATGATGAACAGATTATTCGCGATAGCTTCAGTCGGGTTCTGCTCAAGGAAGGCTTTGGCGTCGAAACAGTAGCCAGTGGCCGTTTGGCTTTGGAAAAGATAGCCCAGGAACCTTTTGATTTAGTCTTGTTAGATTTAAAGATGCCCGGCTTAGATGGTCTGGAGACCTTACGGGAAATAAAGGCCAGAGACCCCGACCTCATCTGCATCATGATTACCGGCTATCCCACTATTGAAAGTGCAGTCAAAGCGGTGAAGATGGGAGCCTATGATTACCTGACCAAACCATGCAATCCTGACGAACTAAGGATGGTGGTGGCCCGAGCTGCGGAACGGCGGAGGTTTTTCTTTGAAAACGAGCGCTTGCGCCGGCGTCTCGATGGTCGCTTAATATTTGAGCCATTAGTGGGCGAGAGCAAGGCCATGCAAAGAGTGCTGGAAATTATTAACAAGGTAGCTCCTTCTGATAGTACGGTCTTGATCACCGGCGAAAGTGGCACGGGCAAAGAGTTGGTGGCCCAGGCGATTCATCAACTCAGTCCCCGGCGTGACAAAGAATTCGTACCTGTTGATTGCCATGCTTTAGTGGAGACCCTCTTAGAAAGTGAGCTTTTCGGGCATGTGAAAGGAGCTTTTACCGGCGCGGTCAGAAATAAGCATGGCCTTTTGGAACTGGCCAACGGCGGGACTTTTTTCTTCGATGAGATTGGCAATCTTACTTTAAATACCCAGGCAAAATTACTGCGCGTAATCCAAGAAAGAGAGTTTAAACCAGTAGGAGGAACGCAAAGGATAAAAGTGGATGTGCGCCTCATCGCCGCGACCAATCAGAATTTAAGAGAAGCTATTGTCCAAAAAACATTCCGGGAAGATCTTTTTTATCGCCTGAGTGTCGTGCCTATTCATATTCCTCCTCTCCGGGACCGCAAAGAGGATATTCCAGTTTTAGTGGCGCACTTCATTAAACGTTTCAATCGCCAAAGGAAAAAAGCTATTACGGGAATTACCCCGGCTGCCTTAGAAATGCTCCTGAAATATAATTGGCCAGGGAACGTGCGCGAGCTGGAGAATGCTATCGAGCGAGCCATGATTTTGGAAGAAGGGAAAGAAATTACTCCGCAAAGTTTAATAGGTTTTTTTTCTGCCCCCCTCGCTGAACCCCCTTCCCCGCCGCTGCCTCAGAAATTAGTTAGTCTTAAGGATGTGGAAAAAGAGCATATTGCTTTTGTCTTAAAAGAGACTGGCGGACACAAATCAGAGGCAGCCCGCATTTTAGGCATTGATCGCAAAACTCTTTATCAAAAAGTACAGAAGTACCAGCTTTAAATTTAGTCTATTCTTGGGGATTATTTCCGCAAAAGGTCCCAAATCTCCGCGTTAATAAACTTGGTTGAGGAAAAACTCCCCTTGGCAATTAACCTCCCCCTAACTTTAAATTTCCCGCAATTTGTCATTAACATCTTAAAATTATTTATTTTTTATTCTCGATATAGATTGCGAAATGAGATGGCGTGGCCTTTGCTAAGAGGAAAAGTTAGAGGAGGGAAGATGGATTCCGTAACCATTACCATTAATGGCTTGATTGCCAGCGGACGAGCAGGAATGACTATCTGGGAATTAGCTCGCGAAATGGGCATCTTCATCCCCACTCTTTGTTATGACCCTGAACTTTCACCGGCTGGGGCCTGTCGAATTTGTCTGGTAGAAGAGGAAAGAACAGGGGCGCTTTTAGCCTCATGTGTTACTCCCCTTAGCCCGGGTATGGTGATTCAAACAGATTCTCCACGGGTGCGGGAAAACCGGAAGATGATTGTAAAGTTAATGTTGGCCAGCCATCCGGAATCATGCCTTCTTTGTGAAAAAGGGAACCGCTGCCAGCTCCGAAAGATCGCCGCCGATTTAAATATTGGCTTACTCGATCTATACAAATTGCCCAACTATATGGGGACACAGGAAGTGAACCCTTTCCTCAGCAGAGATTTGAGCAAATGCATTCTCTGCGGCAAGTGTATCCGGGCTGATCATGAATTAGTGGTGGAAGGGGCCATTGATTATTTTCAAAGGGGCTTTGCCGCCAAGCCGGCCACTCTTCATGACCAGCCCTTAGAAAAATCTAATTGCACTTTTTGCGGAACTTGCGCCAGCCTGTGTCCAACCGGGGCCCTAAGTGAGAAAGGCAAACCCTCATTATCTTCATCTTTAAAGAGCTTTTCATCAATTTGCCCGTATTGCGCTTGTGGATGTGGCCTTAGTTTGCGGACCAACGGTTTGGAAGTGGTGGAAGTTGAGCCTGAGCGGGGAAAGAAGACGACTAATCAAGTTACCCTCTGTGGGCGAGGCCATTACGGTTGGGATTTTATAAGAAGCAGAGAGCGCCTTACTTCTCCTTTGATGAAGAGAGGTGACCATTGGCAAGAATGTTCCTGGCCAGAAGCTTTTGATTTCGCCGCGCAAAAGCTAAAAAATATTTGGGCAGGGTACGGTCCGGAGGCGCTGGCTTTTTTCGGATCTTCTAAGTGCACTAACGAAGAGAATTATCTCTTTCAAAAATTGGCCCGCTGGGGAATAGGTACTAACAACATAGATAACGGCAGCCGGGTTTATGGTCTGCCTGACCCCGGAGTTTTCGGCCCAGAATGGGCTTGGGGAGCCATGACCAGACCGATCGCAGATCTGGAAGAAGCCAAGTGTATCTTAGTGGTCGGGGCTAATCCAGCAGAGACAGCGCCTTTAGTGGCTTATAAAATAAAAAGGGCAGTGCGCTTTAAGAAAAGCCAGCTCATTCTGATTGATCCTCGCTGGACTAGGCTCGCTCCTTTTGCCCAACCTTGGCTCCGGCCTAAATTGGGCCAAGATGGTTTGTTAATATGCGGATTTTTGCGGGTTATTTTAGAGGAAGAGTTCTTTGAGCATAAGCAGTGGGAGAGTTATTTTGGCTGGGCAGAATTCAAAGAGGAAGTTAACTCTTATTCTCTGCCGGAAATAGCAAAGATAACTGGGATTAACGAACAAATTATCCAGGATTGCGCTCGCCAACTGGCTCTCCAAAAACCAATGGCTATTGTTTTTGGAAATGGCCTTTGGCCAAAGGGAGAGGAGTATTTTAATTTAGGAGCT
>JBNAWB010000026.1:0-27948 GCA_049699975.1 Thermodesulfobacteriota bacterium | reverse complement strand
GTAACTGCCAACCGTTTTCGATATTCACCATAGTGGGGGTCACATCTTGATTAGTGATCAATAGACAATGGAAAAAGTTTTAAATCTTTAAAAAATCACTAATCAAGATGTGACCCCCAACAACTAATTATGTTTAACACTATAACCTAAGGCTTACTGATAGAAGGCTAGCCACGAGGGTCGATGCGACCCACGCCCTTCGGGCTCGCCATGACCAAGCATGTAAAATGTTTAATGCTCTCATTAATAATTAATTTAAACCAAGGGCAAAAAGCTTTGGTGGCAGTGTAGGGCGAAGAGCATGATATTATTTAGAAGTATAAAATTTGGAAGAGAACGGGGAGTAACATAAAATAATTGAAAAACATGAATCAAGAGCAGACTTGACCCCTTTACTTTATTGCTTAAGCTTTTCTTTTAATCGCCGCAAATCATTCCAGGTAAACCCTGACCACTGGCAGGGAAATATAGAATTGTTTTGAAATAAGGGCTCGTTTGCGAGATCAAACGGAGAGAATTTTTGCGCTTGGGCAAATAACGGAGTTCCTGGGATAGGTGAATATTCGGCCAGGATGGGCTTTGCGCCGCAGGCGCGCACAAAGGCAATACTTTCTTCCACCTCTTCTGCTCTTTGCCCGGGCAGGCCAGCTAAAAGGTAAACGCCAATTTCCTCACCTCTATACCCCGCCTTTTTTAAATTTTGTAAAGCCACTTGAAAATCTAAATTAGTAACCTTCCTCCCCGTCACCTCTTGCCAGGCCGGAATGGAAGTTTCCAGGCCGAGGCGAATAGTCTTAAACCCTGCCCGGTGTAGGAGGAAAGCCACCTCTTCATCTAATTCCTTTACGTGCAGAGCATTAGGGGTATGAAAATTGACATTTATTTTTTCCTTGAGGATTTGGCGTAAAATAGGTTTTATATGCTCTTCGGCCCGATAAAGGAGAGCATCGTCATAAAAAGCAAAATTAATAATCCCTAATTTTTCTTGCCAGTGTTTAATTTCCCGAACCACTTGATCAGGAAGCCGGGAAATAATCCCCGGGGCCAGGCGCGGAGAGGCACAATAAGTACAAGAAAAAGGACAACCCAGACGAGTTAAAAGACAAACATAGGCTAAATGAGGATAAAGATCAAAAGCCGGATAAGGCCAGGAAGAAAAATCTGCGTATATAAAATCGGGTAAGTCCTTTAAATATGCGGATAAGACCTGCCATTTTTCCCTATTCCATAGGCCGCTTAAAATTTGGTCAGCTCCGGCATTTTGCGCAGCGTGCTCAGGACAAAGAGTCGGATAAATTCCCCCTAAAATAATGGGCACTCCTGCAAAATTCTCTCTAAGAAAAGCGATAGTTTCTTTTACCCCTGGGTACCAATAAGTCATAAAAGAAGTAACTAATATAAGTTGCGGTCTGGGCAAGGTGGCCAAATGTTTTTTAAGGATAATTGGCGGAATTCCATAACGGCGATAGTATCTGGGTATTTGCCGTAAAGGAGCAGGTTTAGGGATGATTTCTTTATAAAAATGACCCCGGCCAAAGGTTCCCAAGCGGGGTGGTTTTAAATCAATTCGCAACTCTGGCGCCAAAGCAGGATAATATAAGCAATCAAGGAGATAAATATTAAAACCTGCTTGGCGGAGAAAAGCGCCAATATAAAGCAGGCCCAGGGGCTTTGTCCAGAAATCATAAGCGGCGAAATCATGGATCCAAGGGTTAACCAGCAAGATGGAGTGCTTAGTTGATTTCATGGAGATGAGCCTAAAAAAGCTTCATCTGCTGGAGTTCTGGGCCTTCTTTGCGAACAACCCCTTGCTCCCGTTCCGTAGGTGAAAAGATTTGGATTTTGCCAAAGACGCCATCATATCCTGGAGTTATCTGCAATTTTCCTTCGCGAACACGCAAAATACCTTCTAAGATCAGGGGATGCGTAAAGGAAGCTAACTCTTCCGGGGCAAGTTCCAAAAGGATATTGAATTCTGTTCCTCCCTTAGCAATTAACTGCAAGTATTCCTTTTCTACAGCGGCCGAGTTTGGGCTTACTCCCAATGCTTCCCCAATGATTTCATCCAAGGGTACCATGTGTAAGGCGGGGATAGCTTTAGAAGGAAATGTCCCTGGAGGACGATCAGCTAATTCCTCAACGCGGTACATTACGCCTAAGGTTAATTTCTTGCCACAAACTGGACAAAGGCCTTTATGTTTCCGCGTCTCTTGAGGCGAAAATAGAACTTGGCAATGGCGATGACCATCAAAATGGTATTTTCCCTCTTCTGGAAAGAATTCAATAGTATATAAAAATTGGTGCGGATCTTTTTCCCGGATGGCGCGGGCAATTCCTCGATAACTTAGTTCACAGTTAAAGATATTGGCCTCCCGACCAAGGCGTGCTGGTGAGTGGGCATCCGAGTTGGAGATTAAGGTGATATCATCTAAAGAGCTTAAGCGCCAGTTCATCTCCGGATCGGAAGAAAGGCCTGTTTCAATAGCAAAAATATTCTTGGTCTCTTCTTCGAAACATTCCGCCAGCGAATCAAATCCGGAATTAGCTCCGAAGACAGAAAACCAGGGAGTCCAAGCATGAGCCGGAATAAGCAAACAATCAGGGGAAATGTCCAATACCATCTTCACCAAATCTTTAACCGGAAATCCAAATATGGGACGGCCGTCTGAGCTAATTTTTCCGAGTTTACTGAGCTTGGAGTTTATTTTTTCTACTATTTCCAAAGAAGGGGCAAAGATTAGGGTGTGGATTCTCCTTCCTTTGCCACCCTGAGTAAACATATTGCTCACTTCGCCCGTAAGCATGAAGTAAGTACTTGGCGAATCTTCTTTTTCATCTTTCAGGATATACAGGCCGTTACCCAAGGGTCGGAGCTTATTTTTTAAATCTAAGAAATAAAGCGGATGGGTGAAATCGCCAGTGCCCAAAACCTGAATTCCCTTTCGCTTCGCCCAGAGAGATAAAGTTTCCACCTCCATATCCCGGCTGGTCGCCCGGCTGTACTTGGAATGGATGTGCAAATCAGCAATGAACTTCATGAAAGTGTTAAAGGTCCTTTTAAATTTCCGCTGCTAAGTTGGCTACCCTTCTTTGATTAACTGTCGGGCTAAATGGGCACATTTGGCTACAAATTGCGCGCAGCGCCGGCGCATATTCAACTCTTGAAATTTTTTGCGATCTTTGGGGTCTAAAAGGTTCAATTGAATAAGTTCCCGGCACTGGATAGTGGCATGATCTTTTTCAAAACCTTTGATCATTTCTTGTACTTTGGCATAAGTCTTTTCTCTTTTCTCTTTTTCTTCTCCTTTAGTACAACCAAAAACAAAACCTATACCCATCGCTCCGCCGACTACTGCCCCGCACACTGTTCCCCAGCGGGCCACGCCGCCCCCAAATGGCGTAGCCATCTTGCCAGCTTGTTCTTTATTAAAATTGAGATCCTCGCCAAGGATCTTAAGCACTGATTCAGCTCAATTCATTCCACTTTGTAATAGTTCATAAGATTTTTTCTCTAAGTCATTTAAATTCTCCATAACCACCTCTTTCAAATTTTAGCTCCTTTTAAAATTTGGCCGTATTATAAAATTTTAACAACGGCGGTGTCAATTATTCATTTCCCTGACCGTCAAAAGGTTTTAATTTTCCCTACCAAATGTGACGAGGCGGGAGGCGGAGATATAGGAAAACTCAAAGACCAAAAACAAGAGTGCATTTTTAAAGTTTAAATGACAACCAAACTTTGTTTTCTTGACTAAAGCGCAAAAAATTTATATAAGAAAATACCAATTTTAAGAAGGGAGGAATGGAAATGCCTACCGGTTATAATGGCAAGATTTTAAGAGTAAATTTGAGTACAGGAACTATCTCTGAAGAAAATCCCCCTGAAATTGTTTACCGCTTGTATATGGGTGGATCAGCATTATCCCTATATTATTTACTTAAGGAACAGAAACCTGGGGTGGACCCTTTAGGGCCAGAAAATAAGCTTATTTTTATGTCCAGTGTAATTTCGGGAGCCCCCCTTCCTGGTCTTACCCGTTACACAGTAGCGGCTCGTTCTCCCCTCACGGGAGCTTTTGGGGAAGCAGAAGCTGGCGGCTTTTTTGGCCCGGAATTAAAGATGGCCGGCTTTGATGGAATAATTATTGAAGGACAATCACCAAAGCCGGTTTACCTTTGGATCAAAGATGGGAAAGCCGAAATCAGAGATGGAGCCAAGATCTGGGGAAAGGATACGGGGGATGTTGAACATATAATCCGGCAAGAGCTGGGAGACCAAAGGATAAGGATTGCCCAGTGCGGGCCGGCTGGAGAAAAATTAGTCCGCTATGCCTGTATATTAAATGAATTGAAGCATGCTAATGGGCGAACAGGATTAGGTGCGGTAATGGGAGCAAAGAAACTGAGGGCTATAGCAGTTCGCGGTACGCAAAGATTGCCCTTTGCCTCTCCCGAAAAGTTGCAAGAGATTGGCCGCAAAGTTTTAGAATTGCTTAAAGAATCCCCCTTAGCCCAAAACTTAAAAAAATATGGAACACCTTTCTTCGTCATGCCTTTGAACAATTCAGGCATCCTACCCACCAGAAATTTCCAATCTGGCCAATTCGAAGGCGCAGAGGCTATTTCGGGCGAAACTATGACGGAAACAATATTAGTTAAGTCAGAAGGGTGCTATGCCTGTGCCGTGCAATGCAAAAGGGCTGTAAAGGTCGAAGGAAAATATTCTGCTTCACCGCAATATGGTGGACCGGAATATGAAACAGTAGCTTCCTTAGGATCCTTTTGTGGCATCAGTGATCTGGCGGCGATTGCCCAGGGCAATGAATATTGCAACCGTTGGGGAATAGATACGATTTCCACGGGAGTATGCATAGCTTTGGCCATGGAATTGACGGAGAGAGGGATCCTCGCTTCTAAGGATACGGATGGGATTGATTTGCGTTTTGGAAATGCTGACGCCATGTTGGAAATGATTCGTAAAATAGCTTTCCGTGAAGGGTTTGGCGATATTTTAGCTGAGGGGGTGATGCGGGCGGCCCAAAAGATTGGCCGCGGCGCCGCGGCCTATGCCATGCACATAAAAGGCCAAGAACTTCCCATGCACGACCCCCGAGGCAAGAAAGGATTGACTCTTAGTTACGCCACTTCACCAACTGGAGCTGATCATATTGAGGCACCCCATGATACCTCTTTCCTTTCCGAAAATGTGATGCTAAAAGCAGCTAAGCCGGCCGGAGTCTTAGAGCCTACTTCGGCCTTGGATTTAGGCCCCCGCAAAATCCGGCAGTTTGTGCACACCCAGATGATTTGGAATTTCTTTAATTCCTTGGGAGTCTGCAATTTTGGGGCCGCTCCCTATACGGCCTTTCCTTTAGTGAGCTTGGCCGAAGCTGTGGAAGCGATTACCGGTTGGAACACCAGCCTCTACGAGTTGATGGAATTGGGTGAAAGAACAATAACCATGGCCCGGATGTTCAATATCCGCGAAGGTCTTTCGCCTAAAGATGATTATTTACCGGAAAGACTTTATGAGCCTTTAGAAAAGGGGACGCCGAGAGAAAAACTGATCACCAAAGACGAATTCGCTCAGGCCTTGAAATTATATTATCAGGCCATGGGCTGGGATCCACAAACAGGCGTGCCCACCGAAGGTAGGCTTAGCTTCTTAGGTTTAGATTGGCTGTTAAATAAATAATTGAATGCTATTGCGGGAGAGCCCCGGAAAAAACCCGGGGCTCTTTTTTTTAAAATGAAGCTTCGTAAATTTTGCGAATATCTTCTTCGGTCAATTGGCGAGGGGTATTACCCAGAAGCCTCTTTTCTTTGAAAGCTGCTTGGGCCATAGAAGGAATTTTGTCCGCGGTGGCGCCGATATCTCTTAACCTTCTCGGAAGGCCAACTTTTTCTATCAAATCGCCCATGGCCTGCAAGCCTCTTTTCACGGCTTCGCGTGGAGATAATCCTGCGTCAGGCTCACCCATGGCCACGGCGAGTTTAACAAACTTAGGAATTCTGGCCATAGAGATGTATTCCATGGTTGGAATAAAGGTAACTACATTAGCGATTCCATGAGGTACATGGTATTCAGCCCCAACCGGATAAGCTAAAGCATGGACCGCGCCGACTCCCGCATTATTCAAAGTAATGCCGGCCATTAAGCTTCCCAAAGACATATTGTAACGCGCTACTAAATCTTGGCCATTGGCTACGGCTGGCCCCAAATTTTCAGCAATTAGGCGGGTAGCCTCCCAGGCTAAAGGATCCGTGAGAGGCGAGGCATTGACGGCTATGTACGATTCCACAGCATGAATGAAAGCATCTATTCCTGTAGCCGCCGTGATATGCGGAGGCATAGTAACCGTTAACATAGGATCAACAATGGCCACAGTAGGCACAATGGCTTGACTGGAAACAACTTTTTTCAGATTTTCTGTTTTGTCGGTGAAGACAGCATTACGAGTGACTTCCGAGCCTGTACCAGAAGTTGTGGGCAGCATGATCGTTGGCAATCCAGGTTTAGTTACTTTATCTACGCCAAATAGCTCTCTAATATCAAAATCATGGACTTTGAGCACCGCAGCCATTTTAGTGGTATCCAAAACGCTCCCCCCACCCAAGCCAATAAATAAATCAACTTGGCTTGCTCTGGCTTTTTGGGTGGCGGCTAATAAATTTTCAATGGGCGGCTCTGCTTCCACCTGGTCAAATACGCCAAAACCTATTTTTTCCTTTTTTAATGGTTCCAAGATTTTTTCTAATAAACCGGCCTGTACCACCCCTTGATCAGTAACGATAAATACATTTTGTCCCCCTAATTTACGCACTTCTTCCGCTATCAAAGATACGGTATTCATCCCAAAAATGATTATAGGCGTGCGCAAACGCGTGATCGGAAACATAACCCACCTCCTCTTTATCTTTAAAAATCCCTGCAATATATCTAAGTAGATTATCTACCATAAACATCCCGCGGATTTCCATCATAAATTTTTCTCCCATTTGCACGGGTTAATGTTTCCATAACTATCATTGGGTAATTTACGGTCGATTAGAATTATGGAAAATAGCTTAATATAGCCCAGGCAGAGGCAAGCAGGGCTTATTAAAATGAACATCTCCCCCACCCGTTGAATTAGGTACAATTCAAAAATGCTCGAGGGTCAGATTAAACCTGACCGTCGATCAGTTTTAATTTTTCTCACCAGCAGGAGACAGGAGGGAGGGGGAAAGGCGAAATTAAAATCGGCCGGGAATTGCTTATTTCCTTCTTACCCACCTTTTCTCCGCCATGAACGGCGGGGATAAACTTGTCTGGAAAACAAAAACCTGAATAATGCTCAGTATTTTTAAATAGAGATTTTTATTCCCCGCCCGGACCAATGAAAGAACCAGTGCCTCATTTTAATGAGCCTCTCTCCCTCCCGCCTGAAGTAGGTACAAATTCAAAAATGCTCGACGGTCAGAGATTAAACGACTTGACAAACATACAGTTGTGCTGTATATTTTGTATGAAATTTTAATTGGCGATGGATCATGACCGGCGAAACTTATACTATAGGTGAGTTTGCCAAGCTTATGAGCGTAAGTCCACGGACGGTTGATTTTTACACGCGGGAAGGATTACTCCGCCCTGTCCAAGAGTCGCCGGGTCATGGATACCGCCATTATACGGAAGAAGACAAAAGGCGCATGGCAATTATTAAAAAACTGCAGGCGCAAAAATTTTCTTTGAAAGAGATTCGCCAAATCTTGGATAAAACCTCTGTCCAGAAAAACGGTTCCGGATTAGAAATTATGGAAGAAGTGACTAGCGGTCTCGATCGCCTGCAAAAACTTGTAAAAAAAACGCGCGCCGGAAATTTTGGAAATTTAACTAATGAACAACCAGCTATGCGTATTTTAGCGGCCCAAGCTTTGCAAAAGGCTACCGGCCTTTGTTCTATGTTAGCAGCTTTCTTACAGGAAATGCCGCTTGCTTAGCGGCTGGAAAAAGGAGGTAAGCATATATGTCCCGCAACACTTTTAAGACTTTCATTCTCCTAGCCGGGCTGACGGCGCTCCTGCTCTTCTTTGGCCAAGTTTTCGGGGGTAGGCCCGGTCTTTATTTTGCCCTTTTTATGGCTTTGATCATGAATATGGTCGGATATTGGTTCAGCGATAAAATTGCTTTAGCGATGACTGGGGCCCAAGAAGTTTCCGTTCATGAAGCTCCTGATCTGCACCGGATAGTGGAAAGGTTGGCTATGCAAGCAGGAATACCCAAACCCAGGGTATACATAATTCCGCAAGACACGCCCAATGCCTTTGCTACTGGTCGCAATCCCGAACATGCAGCGGTGGCTGTAACGCAAGGGATTTTACACTTGCTCAGCCCAAGCGAATTAGAAGGAGTGCTGGCTCATGAGTTAGCCCATATAAAGAACCGGGACATTCTAATTAGCTCTGTGGCTGCAGTTATTGCCGGCGCGATCAGCTATTTGGCGACCATGGCCCAATGGGGGGCGTATTTGGGCATGGGCAGGAGTGACGATGATGAGGGAGGAGGCGGCAATTTAATTGGTATCCTGCTTATGGCCATCATTGCGCCCATCGCTGCTATGCTCATCCAGATGGCCATATCCCGCAGTAGGGAATTTCAGGCAGATGCTACAGGCGCCAAGATCGTGGGTACGGGAAGACCTTTGGCCAATGCGCTTATCAAATTGGAGGAGTATAACCATCGTCTGCCTATGCAAGTAAATCCGGCACAAGCCCAGATGTTTATCGTCAACCCCCTCTCCGCTGAAGGATTTACCAAATTATTCAGTACCCATCCGCCGATTAAAGAACGAGTAGCGCGTCTTTTGAATTTGAGATTGGACGATCTATATTGATAAGATCAGAGTTCTTCACCCCTCACCCTATCCCTCTCCCTTATGAGGCTGTGTCACAATTAATAAATGGCTACCCTTTGCTGAAAGGGCCAGAGGCAGGCCTGAATTCAGAATCATGAGGCAGTGATTCTTCCATAGGTACGGGCGGATTTAGAATCTTAATCACATTGCTCAACTTAACAATCCGCCGCCCTTTGCGGAAAATCGCTGGTAGATTTTGAACATTTTCTTCTCCCGCCGATGCTTCTTCATTCATGCCTGCCTCTGGCCTTCCTGCGGCGCTTTCACCCCATTGCGACACAGCCTCCATAGAGACTGGATCACATCCCTTTTTTTCATGGCGAGCGACTCTGCACTTGATGCGGGGGAGGTGCCCATCTCTTTAATTTCAAGGCGTTACGAGATCGCCACGGTCGCAACGCTCCCTCGCGATGACATTATGACATAGTTTCCTGGGGGAAAGGGGTTGGGGGATATGAGAGCAGCATTCATTTTATTTTAAGGCTTCATCTAAATCCTCGATAATCTCGCTTACATCCTCGATTCCCACAGAAAGGCGGACTAAGCGCTCACTGATACCCACCTTTGCTCTCTCCTCTGCACTTAAAGCTCGATGCGAAGACATGGGCGGGTAAAGGACTAAACTGTAAACATCGCCCAAAGTAGTGGCCGGCAGAATTAATTTTAATTTTTCCATAAAAAGATAAATGTCTGCCTTTTGCGCGCCTCTTATCTCGAAGGCGATCATGCCCCCATACATTCCTGGAGGAAAGATTTTTTTAGCTAATTCATGCTGGGGGTGGCTGCTTAAGCCAGGATAATATACCTTCTCTACGCGCGGGTTTTTTTCTAACCATTTGGCTACTTCTAAAGCATTTTGACAGTGCTGCTTCATCCTTAAAGGAAGCGTTTTCAAGCCCCGGAGGGTTAGCCAGGCTTCTGTAGGTCCTAAATTGCCCCCCGTCATCTTGAGGATTTCGTGAAGAATAGTTCCATTTTCTTGGGAAGTTACCACTGCTCCCCCAAGGACATCTCCATGCCCGCCAATGTATTTCGTGGTAGAATGTACACAAAAATCAGCACCATGAAGGAGCGGACGGAAAAGGAAAGGAGTGGCAAAAGTATTATCCACTATTAATTTAGTACCCCTTCGCTTAGCTATATTACTGATGGTAGGCACATCGGCCACTTTCATTAAAGGATTGGAAATTGTTTCCAAGATAATGGCTACTGGGTTAGTCCCAGCCAATACTCTACTCAATTCTTCCAAATTGGTTACATCCACAAATTTTACTCTCACCCCCATATCTGGAAGAAGGCGCGAGCATATGGCATAAGTTGCCCCATAGATATCATAAGCCGCCACCACCTCCGTCCCGTTTTTTACGCCAGCAGCCAATAAACTGGCATAAACCGCCGCCATTCCGGAAGCAAAAGTTAAAGCCCTTTCTCCTTCTTCTAAAGAGGATAACGCTTCTTCCAAGGCGGCATTGGTCGGGTTGCCATAGCGAGTGTAAACAAATCCTTCTCGGCGGTTGGCAAAGATTTCATCGAGATCTTCCATTTTCTCGTAAATATAGCCCACAGTTTGATAGATAGGGGTAGAAACTGGGTAAAAATCTGGTTTAAGCCGGCGTTCCCCAGCGTGAACTGCTTTCGTAAAAATTGATTTGTCCTGGCCCATATTTTTCCCTCCTTACGCCTTCCGCTCTCGCGCCTTACGGTGGGTTTAAATTAGCGCCAATTTCTTACGCAATTGATCAGCTTCATAAATCATGCCTTCGATAATATCCTTCATAGGCCGTATTTTTTTTACTAAGCCAACACCTTGGCCGCAAGAGATGACGCCAGCATGTAGATCTCCTTCTTGAAACATCTTTTTGGCTTTGTCGCCGCCAGCAGCTTTTATTATCGCTTCCAGACCGGCCTGTTGCTTCTCTAATTCGGCCACTTTTTTAGCTGGCTCGTTAATCCACACCCGATGGGAATTTTGGATGGAGCGCATGATAATCATAGTATCAAGCTCAGAGGCATTAATTAATGCTTGTTTTAAATGGGGATGAATGGGACATTCTTCGGCAACTAAAACGGCCGTGCCGATAATAACTCCTTGAGCACCCAAGGCCAAGAGCGCTAAGAAACCGCGCCCATCGCTGACCCCTCCGCCACCGATTACGGGAATCTGCAAGGAGTCGACTACTCGCGGCACGAGGCAAAGAGTGGTAATATCAAGGGCCCCCGTAGCGCCGCCATTCTCATAACCAACAACCGTCACGATATTAGCCCCAATGGACTGAGCTTTAAGGGCGTAGCGCACTCCTACGCATTTATGAATCAAGATGATTCCGTGATCCCGGAGATCTTTGGCAAATTCATCGGGGGCTTTATGACCTGAGGTCTCCACTATCCTGACGCCTTCATCGAAAATGACTTCGAGATATTCTCGGTTATCGATAGGCCGCATAGCGGGAAAGAGGTTTAAATTTACGGCGAAGGGTTTATCTGTCAACCCTTTTAATTTTTTAATCTCTTGCCGAAATTCTTCTTTGGTTTGAAAAATGGCCGAAGCTAATACTCCTAAGGCGCCGGCATTGCAGGCGGCCGCTACCATTTCTGCCCGAGCTAAATGCATCATCGTTCCCACCACGATTGGATACTTGATGCCCAACATCTCGGTTACTTTAGTCTGGAACATTTAGGCCTCCTTTCCTCTCCCCCTCCTCTATCCTATTTTTTCTAATACCTCGGCGCATGTTTTCAAGCAAACGCTGCAAGTCAATCCCGCTTGGCGGTAAGTGCGGCAGGCAAATTTATTCAGCCCATATTGTTCTCCTGCTTGAGGCATCTGTAAAGCCTGCGCCGGACAAGCACGGATGCAGGCCGTGCAATCTAAACAATAATTCTCTTGCCGAGGCGGGGAAGGTTCTACCTTGGCACTCGTCAATAAACAAGCCAATCTCACGCGCGGACCAAACTGGGGCGTTATCAGCAATCCATGGCGGCCAATAACTCCTAACCCGGCCAACTGGGCGGCATGCTTGTAGGAGAAGAGAGCTTTCAAAAACCTCTGGTCCGTAGGGCAGCCAGCGGCTGGTAATGGTAGGCATTGAAAACTTTTTTTATGGAAAAATTTGGCCAAATCATAGACGGCCCGGGTGAGCCGGCTATTTAAATAGTCACTATGGGGGCCAAATAATTCTCCTCTTTCTGCTGCGCCGGCCTCCTTGCTGGGCGAAAGCAGGGCGACTATCTCCGGGAAGATTTCTTTGCCAAAGACGATTACTGATTTTGCTCCTGGCAGAAGGGAGGTGGCTTGATTTTTAATTTCAGAGTGGGTTTTCTCGTCTATAGAAGCCGCACCCAAAAGCTCCACTTCCAATTCCTTTTTCATTTCTTCGAGAAAAGCAGAGTCAAAAATATCCATGGATCACCCTTTCCATTTTTTCTTTATTTTTTAAGTCTCCATCGTTTAGTAAATAGTTTTTAAGCATCAGTCAAGGGGATTCCGGATTCGCAAGGCACCCCTGTTTGGCATAGACCGCACCCATAACCTTTAAAGCCAAAGTTTTTCTCCACATATTCTTCTATAAGGGGATGCATATAATTCCGGCATTTAACTTTGTCATGCCCTTTTTCACTAATTGCTTGAGCCGGGCACCTTTTTATACATTTGCCGCAGATTCCCTTAGAAAAGAAAAGGCAGTAAGCCCGGTGATCCGTATAAGTCCTTGGGGTAGGAGGAATGTTTAGATGAGCCACTACGGAGCCACAGCGCATGGCTTTACCCTTAGGCGTAATCAGGCCGTCGCTAAGGCCAAAAGTTCCTAAGCCGGCCGCGTAAGCTGCATGTCTCTCTGACCAAGTAGAAGCATATCCAAAACGCGGAGATATTTTTTGCTCCCAAAAAGGGGAGAGCATAGGGGCTACGGCTAAGATACCTCTTCCTTGTAATTTAGTCACTACAAGCTGGCGAAGTTTGACGTTGACTTCTTCTCCAAAAATGCGCGCGCGCGCCCATCTCTCCGCCGGATATGCTGTCTCCCGGCGGTTATCGGCCTTGGTCTTTTCCGTTTGGGGCAAAATCCAAGAAATTACCGTGAGGTCTTCAGCTTGGCCCTGCCAAGCGGGAAAAGTCTTAGAAAAAATTTCCCAAGGAGTCCAATGGAATTCTCCTACGTAAGTCTTAAAATCTTGAAATATTTGATCACTCCCCGAGGCAAAGCCCACCAGGGGTTCATCCCAAGCCTTTTCATTGGCCGTATTTTTTAATGTGTTTTCCGGAGAGTTTATAAAATCTTTAATTAAAGATTCAACCCAAGCACTTAAATTTTTTGGATCAGCACCATTTTTCATTTGCCCTCCCTAAAGGATTAATTTTAACGGCTCATTTCTAAAGCCTGGCGCAACTCTTTCCGATTCAAGGGCGGAGGAGGAGTATCTGGTTTAACTTCCATAGTGATGGCTGCAACTGGACAGCTGGAAGCGCATACGCCGCAACCAAAACAGCGGTCAGGATCGAGTTGGGGAATATTATCTTTTAGATTCACTGCCTTTGCTGGACACCTCTCCGCACAAGTGCCGCAACCTGTGCATAATTCCTGTTGATAAACCGGCTGGTAACCAGAATAAAGTACTTTTCCTGGTTGGGGGTGGCTTAAGGCCCGTTTCAGAATGAGGCAATGACAGGGGCAACAATTACAGATAAAATCAATTTCTTGCGTATTCAAGCTGGCATGGACTAATCCAGCTTTTTCTGCTTTTTGCAAAACTTCCTTGGCTTCTTCTTTACTTACCTTCTTGCCCAAACCTCTTTCGATGACATAAGCTGCTCCCAGGCCGAATTGCATGCATACATCATCAGGCTTTCCACAATCATCCTTTTCATGCAAAAGCTTTGCTTCGTGGCGACAAAAGCAAGTAGAGACTGCTATCGGATCGTAACGGTCAATATAAGCATAAACTTGATTAAAGGTATGGACGCGAGAATCGGGGCGCAGGCTTACGCCCACTGGAATAACTCGGTTAAAAGGAAAGGAAATTGATTGAACCGGCGAAAGACGATCCACGGCATCTTTATAGGCATGAATCAATTTAGCAATTTTCCTATCCCGCTCCGTTTTAGTACCGCGCATAAATTGGAACTCAAAGATTCCAGGTACGAAGGGAATGGGCACATAATAGCGTTGATCATCAGCTACAAAGGTGCTGCACAGACCTTTATCCGCCATGGCCTCGAGAATAAGGCGCACCTCTTCTTCTTTTTTGCCTAGCTGCTGGGCGATTATCGAAGCCGGAGCAGGTTTACGGGGCATCGCGGCCGCCACTTCTGCTTCGGCTAAAGTGAAGAGTTCTTGAGCTAAATCGTAAAATTCAGGAATATCCAGGCCTGGGTAAGGGCCTCCCCTTTGGGCCATAGTCTGACACAACCTTTTGTAAACATCTTGATGCATTTGGTTTCCTCCTCTCTGGATTAGTCAATGTACTCCCCCAGCCATTTTACCCGCGCCTGATTTCGGGCTACTTCTCTAAGGTAATGGACAGCAGGATAGCCAACGGTAAAAGCAATCAGCGCTTGGTGGTGATCAGGGATCTGGAGCAGCCTTTTTAAATCTGCAGCGTGTTCTATGGCCCAAACAAGAAAGGCAATAAAGCAGGTTCCTAAACCCAAGGTCTCGGCCAGGAGGACCATCTGGGTGGCAGCAATGGCCGCGTCTATCTCTGGCGTAGTAGCGGCATTTTTATCCATATGGATGATGATTAAAGCAGGAGCATGATGGAGGAGCTGGTCTTCCCCCTCTTGCCACTTTTTCGCGATCCGCTCCCAAATTGGGGGAAAATTTTGTTTAGCTAATAATTCCGCGGGCAGCGGCTGGGGCAGACTTTGATATTGGGCCATTACTTTTTTAATCTCTTCCCCTTGTTGGCAGAGGTCAGCAATAGCTAAGGCGCAAACTTGATCTAACATCGGCCGGCCGCTGACGACGGCGAATTCACATGCTTGACGGTTTGACCCGGTGGGCGCATAGCGGCCAGCCTCGATTAACATTTTTAATTTAGTTTTTTCTACTAAACGGTCTTCGTAAACCCGTAAACTGCGGCGTCTCCTTAAGAAACGGAAAAAAATAGCCGGCTGCGGAATCTCCCTCTTGGAAATAACCGGTAAGAATTGATCATTGCCTTCGCTAAAATAAAAAGCATCTGCCGGGCAGACCGCTTTGCAATGACCACAATAAAAACACATACTGGGATCAGTTATTTCTACTCCTTTATCCCCCAGGCGAAGAATGCGGCGCACGCATACGGAAACACACAAGCCACAATTAGTGCATTTTTCTTGCTTTATGTATATCATAGGCACTTTTTTCTCCTGCGCCGGTTTTTTATGCCTCCTTTATTATTTGTATGCAAATAATTACTCTTTTAAATCTTTGAGCAATCTTTTGAGTAGAATTTTCTCTTCCATAGTAAACTTAGCCGTCAACTCCTCATTTAGGGCTTTTCTTTGGGCGGCCAGGTCAGCACACATTTTTTTAGCCTTGGCTGTCAAAGATATTTTTAGCGACCGGCGGTCTTGCGGATTTTCTTCCTTGCGTATTAAGCTGGCTTCAGCCATGCGGTCTAATACTCCAGAGAGGGTGGCTCCATCCATGAGAATTCTTTCGGAGATTTCCGCCGGGGTGAGAAATTCTTCTTCTGCCAGAACAGCCAGAATAAGATGCTGCACAGGAGTGATTCCATAAGGAGCAAGTCTCTGCTTGAAGGCGGCATGGGCTTTTTGATAAGCTTTCGCCAGCAGAAATACTAAACAATCTTCGTATTGGGGCATAAATAATTTTCAGCTTTTAAAATAATTAGCATACAAAATAATACAATCTATTCATCCTGTCAAGAAAAATCGAGCATTCTAAAAAATATTTCCCATTTCCAAGCAAATTAGATAAAATTAGGCAGATTTAAATTAATAATAGTTGAATGTTCAAGACTTTCGCCTATACCAAAAAAAGAATATAGATAGCTCTTGCAAATTTCAGGAATCTCTTAATTTTTAAGGTCAGCCTCTCTTCTCTCCTAGCTATGGGGAGTGGAAATGTGCACACTTAATCAGATAAATTTGGTGAGAAATGATTTTAGCTGTAAATAATTAAAGAAGCTAATTATCCTGGGCTCGGCCCGCCGTTGAATTGTATTGGCGGAGAAAGATGATCAAAAACATTAAAAAATTTATTTGGCTAATTCTTCCCTTCTTGATCATAAGTTGCGGAGACGAAGAGGTTGGTAAAAAAGTTAGCCTTTATAAACGAACTATTGAGATCCCTAAAAATTCTTTAAAACAGCCTGATGCCGATACACTTAAATTTGGCTTTGATCTTAGACTCGGTCCGAGAGAGGACGTAAGAATATATTTACCTTTTCTCCGCTATTTGGAGCAATATTCCGGATACAAATTTTCTCTACGATTTACGGAAAAATACGAAGACACAGTCGAAAATTTGGGGCGGGGCATTACTCATTTTGCTGCCTTAGGGCCTGTTAATTGTGTGTTGGCCAAAGAGAAATATGGTGCTAATTGTTTAGTTATGGGCCTTAATGCCAAAGGAAAACCTGAATATCGGGCAGTCATCATTACCCAAATGGATAGCCCTATTAAAACCATTAAGGATTTAAGAGGGCGATCCTTCGCCTTTGGCGATAAATTTTCGACCCAAGGCCATATCATCCCCCGAAAGATGCTCGAAGACGAAGGCCTTAGATTAGCGGATCTAAAAAATTATATTTTTACGGGCTCCCATGGCAATACGGCGAGAGCTATCATGAATGGGGAATACGAGGCGGGGGGTATGCAAGATACACTTGCCTATCGATTGGCAGCAAAAGGAAAAGTCAGAATTATTGCCCTATCAAAACCCTTCCCGAGCAGCCTTATTTGTGTCCATAAAGGAGTTAATTCCACCATTTTAAAGACGGTTACGGAAGTATTGCTTTTATTCGATCCCCAAAATAAGCACGCTGGCATTTTAACAGATTGGGAAAAAACCGAGATGCCCAATGGATTTACTACTTACAAAGATGGGTCTTTAAATGAAATAAAAAGTCTCGTATTTAAATACGGTTTAATGCAATGAAGCTTTGGGTTAAGATTGTAAGTTTAAATTTTCTTATTGTAGTAAGCTTGGGGGTTCTAATAGGTTTAGCGGTCAAAAATTTGGTTGCTGATACCATGAAGGATGAGTTATTAAAAGGAGGAGAATCTCTGGCTAAAAATCTGGCCAATATAATAGCAGATTACGTGCTGTTGCATGACCGCTATAAAATAGAGGAGGCTATTGAAGCGGTTATTAAGACCGAAAGAGATATTGCCTATGTATTTATAACCGATACAGATGGTCACCTGCTTGCCCACAGCTTTAAAAACGGCTATCCCGTAGACCTTTTGCATTGGAATCCTATCAGCCAAAATAATTTTTCTATCCAATTGTTAAATACAGAATTAGGTCATATAAGAGATTTTGGAATAAGGATATTTGAAGGGATGGAGTCAGAACTTCATATAGGAATTAAGCAAGAACGAATTAAGCAAACGTTAATTAGACTTCGAAATACGGTTATCACTTTAACCATAGTTGGGGTAATAATCGGTTCGGCTCTATCGGGTGGCTTAGGTAAATTGATAACCAAGCCATTATACAGGCTCGTGGATTTTACCCATCACCTCTCCCGCGGGCATTTTGGTGAGGTCCTAA
Organism: Thermodesulfobacteriota bacterium; assembly: GCA_049699975.1. Lineage (GTDB taxonomy): Bacteria > Desulfobacterota > SM23-61 > SM23-61 > SM23-61 > CAZAGD01. The sequence goes on along the minus strand of JBNAWB010000026.1, from coordinate 10,334 downwards.
AAATAAATTCCAAGGATGAAATTGGCGAATTAGCAAAAACATTTAACAGTCTTTCTAAAGAGCTTAAGTTATATAGAGAACGAATGGAAGAGTCCTATAAAAAGATGCTCAGAACTGAGAAATTGACTGCTCTCGGAAGAATTTCTGCTGGCTTTGCTCATGAGCTACGAAACCCTCTTACTTCAATTAAAGTGTTATTTCAAGCATTTAAAAATAATCCCCGTTTAACGAAAGAAGATATGGAGGTAATCCTTTCTGAGGTCGAAAGAATGGAGAATTTGTTGACCAGATTTCTTAAATTTGCTCGCATCAATGAAGTCAACTTCTCTGAAGTTTACCTGAATTCAATAATAAAACAATTGTTAAATCTGGCAAAATTTCATATAAAAGACCAGAAAATTGTGACCGAGTTAAAACTTTCTAAGCTACCACCTTTAAAAGCTGATAAAGCTTTGTTAGAACAAGTACTACTCAACATCATCCTTAATGCTATTGAGGCAATGCCTGATGGGGGAAAGTTATCAATCGCTAGTGGGCTAGATAATGGCTATGCATTTATTTCTATCTCAGATACCGGAGGTGGTATTCCAGAAAATATAAAAAATAAGATTTTTGACCCATTTTTTACCACCAAACCAGACGGCACAGGACTCGGTCTTTCAATAGCCTATAATATAGTCACCCTTCATAATGGAGAGATTAATTTTGAAAATAATGGTCAGGGGACAACTTTTAAAGTGAGAATACCGTTAAATATATGAATAAGTTATTGGTAGTAGATGATCAAAGAGCAATTTGCTATTCCCTGAAGAGATTCCTGGAAGCGGAAGGGTATGATGTGCAGACGGCGGCAAGTGGGGAAGAGGCATTAGTGTTGTTGAATAACCTTATACCTGACTTGGTAATTATGGATGTGCGGATGCCCCAAATGGATGGTTTGGAAGTATTAAAAAAGATAAAAGAAGTGGACCCCAGAATTCAAGTAATTATGATGACCGCTTTTAGTACCACTGAAAAGGCAATATATGCTATGAAACTGGGGGCCTATGATTATATTCCCAAACCATTTGATAATGATGAATTACTTATGCGCGTTAGGGAAGCGCTTAACGCGAAAAAGTTGATGCAAGAGGTAGTCACTTTTGATGAAGTTAAAAATTATGAAACAAGAGCAAAAATCATCGGTAAGAGTCCCCAGATGCTGGAGATTTATAAACAGATTGGCCAGGTCGCGCAGACAGATACACCAATCTTAATTAGGGGAGAAAGCGGAACAGGCAAAGAACTGATTGCCAGGGCAATATACCATTACAGTAGCCGAGCAACCAAGCCTTTTATTGCTATTAATTGTTCAGCTATACCAGACCAGCTTCTGGAAGCCGAACTTTTTGGGTATGAGCGGGGTGCATTTACCGGAGCAGATTTTAGGCGCTTAGGAAAATTTGAGCAATGTAATGAAGGAACCATTTTCTTTGATGAAATTGGCGATATGCCTCTTTCTTTGCAAGCCAAACTTTTGCGGGTACTCCAAGATGGAGAAATTCAAAGACTCGGCAGCAAAGATATAGTAAAAACAGATGTACGCATTATTACGGCCACAAACAAGAATCTTGAGAATTTAGTCAAAAAAGGGTTTTTCCGAGAAGATCTCTATTATCGGATTAATGTGGTTAATATTCATGTGCCACCTTTACGAGAAAGAAAAGAGGATATACCTGCTCTTATCCAATATTTTATTCAGAAATATAATAAAAAAATCAATAAAACGATCAGAGGTATAACTTCTGAGTCGCTGGAGAAATTAAAATTATATCACTGGCCAGGCAATGTGAGAGAATTAGAAAATACCATCCAAAGAGCTATGGTCTTCTCCAAACGTGATTATCTTTCCATTGAACTACCTAATAGCTTCCCCGAAGAAAAATTCTTTGGTGATAATCTTAATAATATTATTGAGCAACTTGCCTGCTTAGCCTTGAAAAGCAAATTCCCCAATATTTTTGATGAAGTGATCCGGAAAGTCGAGGGGCAGATGATAAAAAGGGCTCTCGAACTTACCCACGGGAATCAAGTTCAAGCAGCCAAGATTCTGGGAATAGCAAGGAATACTTTAAGAAAGAAATTAGAAGAAGAAACTTAGAAACAGAGCGAAAGGGATCTGTTCAATTTCTGGCCACTTGTTCATTTATTGATCACCTCTCGTGTTTAATTGTCATTAACTTTCCAAGGAATTCATTTGGCATAATACTTGCCTTCATTATTAATTGCCTTTTTGTTAAGCAATCTTTTGAGGAGGTGATTATTATGCCTAAAAAATATGCCCTCATTGTTGACTTAAGGAAGTGTGTTGGTTGTACATCTTGCCAAATAAGCTGCAAAATGGAGAATGCGGGTCCAATGGGTAAGTTCAGATCAAAAGTAGATATCGCCGATGTGGGCGACTATCCTTCACCCAAAAGGTATTTTTTCCCTAAAATTTGTAATCAATGTGACGAGCCACCCTGCATACTTCCTTGCCCTGTAAATGGAGCCACCTTCAAGAGGGCGGATGGGGTAGTAATGGTCAACAAGGATTTATGCATCGGATGCGGAAGATGTATAGCTGCATGTCCTTATGGAGTGAGGTTTATTCATCCCCATATTAGGGTTAAAAATAACCCTGCTAAATATGCCAAAGATGTACCAGAAGTTAAAGGTAAGAAGGCGAAAGACTTAAGAGTGGTTGACAAATGCGACTTTTGCAACCATCTGTTGGCCGCAGGAATTGAAGAACCCGCTTGCGTCCGCAATTGCATGGGACGCGCCAGGATATTTGGAGACTTAAGTGATCCCCATAGTGCCATCTCCAAGCTAAAGGCTTCTGAGAAGGTGACAACCTGGCATCCAAATTATGGGACTAAACCGATGGTTTTTTTTATTGCTCCGAATGAGGAAGTATTTAAAGCAGCTGACGATTTAATCAATAAATAGGGAGGTGAAATATATGGGCATTTCGAGAAGGGTATTTTTAAAATATACGGGAGCTTTAGCTGGTTTAACAGCTCTGCACAATACTGGCCTTATCTCATTAAAAAATATTAGTTCGGCGGAGGCAGAGGCGATGCAGGAGGCTATGGGTAAATACGAAGTAAAATACACCGCCTGCGTTATGTGCCCTCCGGAATGCGGTCTGGAGGTGTGGGTTAAAGACGGACGCTTGTGCAAGATTTACGGCAATAAACATGTGCCGCTCAATGACGGTATAGCCTGTGCCAAAGGGGCAGCGGGCCTGCAGCTTGTCTACTCACCTTACCGCTTAAAATATCCGATGATTAGAGTAGGGGAGCGTGGGTCTGGAAAGTTTCGTCGGGCTACTTGGCAAGAGGCGATCGATTACATTGGCCAGAAGCTAATGGAAATTAAAAAGAAGTATGGACCCGAGTCAATCATCATGGATACCGGTGACGTTACTGACCGGGATCAATACTGGCGCCTCTTTTTTGCCTTTGGGACTCCTCACTGCTTCGAGCACGGGTCGATTTGTGATACTCCCCGACGCCATGGACCTAAGCTGATTGTAGGTGGCAAACGCTGGGAACCGGATATCATGCGCCCAGTTTATGTGCGACAAGCGGATGGAAGTCTCAAAAAAGAAATGGCTTACAAGACCAAACTTATTATTTACAGCGGATGGAATCCTTTTGTAGCCACCAGAATTGTATATGAAAACCGAGGTACGGTTGGCGCAAAAGTAGAGAACGGATGCAAGTTAATCGTCATTGACCCAAGCTTTTCTAATACGGCGGCTTTGGCGGATAAATGGATAGCCCCTCGCCCTGGAACAGATAATGATATTTTTGCCGCCATGCTCCGTTTTATACTCGAGAACGACAACCAATCCGACCCGAACAAGAGATATATTGATTGGAACTTTAAGAAATACTCAAAAGGGTGGGACGAATTTGAAGCTGCCTTTAAATCTTGGTGGTCCAAAAAAGACCCAGTAAATAATCTGAATTATTTCAGTTTAGAATGGGCCGCCGAAAGGTCTGGCGTTTCCAAAGAGGACATTGCTGAGTTAGCTCATTCTTTTGGCATTACTAAACCGGCAGCGCTTGTGTGGGGTATGCAATCTCCTGGTCACCACTATAACGGCTATTGTGGGTCTATTTTGGGTGTAGTTTTAAACGTAATTACGGGAAACTTTGATGCCCCGGGAGGGATTATTGACACCGAAATAATGAAATGGAGTAAAGGGGGCAAAGGAAGATCATTTTCCTGGGTGGAAGGTACAGATTTTAATGATCGAAAAGTAAAACGCATTATAGAGGGCAAAGAAGTTCAAGGCAAACAAGGAGAATTGCATAAAGATAATTATGGAAGTAAATTTCCAGCCGCATGGGATGATGTGGTAGGTGATCTCCCTGAGTTCTTTCTTGGAAAAGAAGTTCAGATTAGATATGGTGCATTCAGAGGACATAAGTACCCCATAAAGGCGTACATATTAAGGACTGGGAATACAGTGGTCAGTGGGTCCGCCACCTGGAAATGGAGAGAGGCGCTTACAGCCAAAGACGCGGCGGGCAATTATAAGCTGGAACTTATGGTATTCATTGATACTCTATATTTGGAAAGTGCTCTTTATGCAGACGTGATCCTGCCCGAAGCAAGCTATGCCGAAAGAGTAAGTTGGTCTGACATATATCCACCCATGCCCCTTGGCTATCTAAGAGACGCAGTTATTAAGCCTCTTCACGAATCTAAAAACCCTACTGAAATAATGAATTTATTGGCCAAAAAGCTTTACGAGCTCGGAGATAAAGATATAAAACCTGGCGACTTTTGGGAGCGATATAAAGACGAAGATACTTTTGCTACAGATCTCATTTTGGGGACCCCCGGGAAACCAAATATAGGAACTCCCTTGCCCTATCCTCAATACCCAGAAGGCTACGTGCTCAGAGGAACTCCGGAATCTCTTGAAAAAGGCTATGTAAAGATAAACCATGATAAAAAAGAAGTTATCGGGGAACAAGTGACCCCTGCCTGGCTAAGGAAAAATTACGGAGTTGCTGTTTGGCCGATGAGCTGGTATAGATATAAATGGACAACAAAAGATGAGCCCCATAAGATATGGCCGCCCACTGATTCCAAGTTGATTGAGTTTGTATGGGATTATAAAGATGGCGACAAACGCAAAGGAAGATATTCCAAATATAATGTTCTTATTGAAAAAGCCGGGGGCGAAGCGCCTTATGGGCTCAAAAAGATAGGATTCGCCAAATTCCCGGAGACATTTTACTGGTTCGAAACTGTATGGAATCCATATACCAATCTTGAATATAAAAAATATGTCCAAGATTTCCCATTCCAACTCATTACTGGTAGAGTACACCACGCCATGACCGCTACCCAAATGATTCCTTGGCTTGGCGAAATAAAGGCCGAAGGCCTTTGGCACCCGATGAACGAAGAGTTTGAAGCTGAGGTGCCTGAAGCAATGCCGGCCAGCGGCGAGCCGATAAAAGTCATCAAGATGAAATTCAAAACCAATACTTACTCTGTGGGAACTATCTGGATGAACTCAGATGACGCTAAAAAACTGGGAATCAAAACAGGCGATCTGGTTATCGTGGAAAATCCTCTTGGCAAATCGACCAAAGGTAAAGTTTTTGCATCTGGCGGCATACGCCCAGGAGTGATAAAAATTGCTTTCGGTTCTGGTGGAAGGTTTAGCCCGGGCCTTGGGCCGGCCTTTAAATCAAGAGCTTATACCCCGGACTGCAACAATCTCATAGACCCAGAAGCTTTGAGTCCAATTATGGGCATGCCTGCTTATGCCGATATGATAGTTAAGGTTAAAAAAGCCTAAGTTGCTAAAAGGGGAGAACTATGCCCTTTTTGGCCATCCAGTTTAGATAAAGAGGCAATAATGATAGAGGATTTAAAAGAAGAAGTTTATTTATACAATCTTTTGAGATTATTATTTTTAAAAGAGCCTGCCCGAGAATTTATTATGGACATGGCCAAGATCAAGTTCTTTAATGACGAGGAGGATGATGAGGTAGTTTATGGCCTAAAGTTAATGGCTGCTGCAGTAAATAATAATTTATTCAGGCTCGATGAATACTTGGCCGACCTTTCTCTGGAATATACCCGTTTATTCATAGGTCCTAAAAATCCTCCTGCCGTACCTTTTGCCTCATTTTATTTGTCCGAATCTCAATCATTAATGACCGAGGATACTATAGAGGTAAGAAAGCGCTACCTGGAAGCAGGAATTGCAGTAAGAAATCTTTACCGTATGCCTGATGATCATCTGGGCATTGAACTTGAGTTTATGTATTATTTGACTCAAAAGATTGTCGATGATTTTGAAAATGGCTATCGCCAAGAAGCTTCGCGGTTTTTGGAGTTAAGGGATGACTTTCTTAAAGAACACATGAGATTATGGGTGCCTATTTTTGCCGAGAGAGTTTTAGAGCATACTAAAGAAGATTTCTATAAAGGAGCTGCCTATATTTTAAAAGGTGTCATTAAGTCTTAGAGGTCAATTAGCAAATTGTTCGCCGGCTCAACGATAAAAAAGAAAAAGAGAGCGTTGAAGATTCGAAAGGAAGCAAATTATTATCCATGGCCATATTTCTCTTGGGGTTCTTTTTATTAATGGGGTATTTCCAAGAAGTTTTGGCCTCGTCTCATTTACTGCTTTTTGCGGGGGCCGCCAGTAAACCAGCAACCGAAGAAATTATCCGCATATTCCAAAAACAATTTGGCATCTCGGTCGAAGCCACTTTTGGAGGCTCGGGCTTTGTCTTATCCCAAATGAAGTTGAGCAGAAAGGGAGACCTTTATTTTCCAGGATCTTCCGATTTTATGGAACAGGCGAAAAAAGAAAGTCTGGTTCTTCCCGAAACAGAAAAAATTGCGGTTTATCTGGTACCTGCTATCAATGTTCAAAAAGGAAACCCTAAAAGGATATTTTCTCTTAAGGATTTGACTAAAAAAGGAATTCGCCTTGCTATAGCGAATCCAGAATTAGTCTGTGTCGGAACTTATGCTGTGGAAATTATCGAAAAAAATCTAAATCACTCTGAAAAAGAAAGATTAAAAAAGAACATCGTGAATTACACAGAAAGCTGTGAAAAAACTGCTAATGTCATTTCTCTCAAAGCAGTGGATGCTGTAATCGGCTGGCGGGTCTTCCAATATTGGGATCCTGAAAAGATCGAGACGATTTATTTAAAGCCAGAAGAAATTCCCAGAATTGGTTATATTCCCATAGCGATTTCAAAATTCATGCAAACCCCAACCTTAGCGCAAAAATTTATCGATTTTCTCCTTTCTCAAGAAGGAAAAAATATCTTACGTAAATACAATTATTTGGTGGACTTGAAAGAAGCCCGTCATTTTACTAAACCTGATACCCCCATAGGAGGAGAATATTCTCTTCCTACAGAGTGGAGAAAAAGAAAACGATGAGCTTGCCCAAAACCGTTATCGGGGCCGCATTTGGTATTTTTCTTTTTTATTTTGTTTTACTCATTTCTCTATTCTATTTCGCGGGAGGAAAAGGGTTCTGGGAAGCATTGGTTAATCCATATACCTTATTTTCCATCAGATTAAGCTTGCTGGCGGCCACCATAGCCACTTTTTTTGCTATCCTTATTGGACTTCCATCCGCCTATGCCCTTTCCCGATTCGAGTTTGTGGGGAAACGACTCATCGACACTGCCTTAGAAATTCCCATGATCCTTTCACCCATTGCCTTGGGAGCTTCCTTCCTTATCTTTTTTAATACTCCCGTAGGCGAGTTCATTCAAAAAAAAGGGGTTTTTTTTGTATTTGAAGTCCCGGGAATTGTTTTAGCCCAATTCGCCACCATTGCCGGCCTGGCTACCAGATTAATAAAGGCTTCAATAGATGAGATTTCTCCCCGCTACGAAGCTGTGGCTCGTTCACTTGGCTCTTCCCATTGGCAGACCTTTTGCCGGATTACTCTGCCCCTTTCCTTTCGAGGACTCCTGGCCTCCGTAATTCTCTCTTGGGCCAAAGCCCTGGGTGAATTTGGAGCAACCGTCACTTTGGCGGGGGCCATGCCGGGAAAAACAGAAACTATGCCCATTGCCATCTTTACGGCCTTATCCTCTGCCGATATTGAAAAAGCCGTTATCCTTATCTTAATCTTGGTGCTCTTAGGAATTTTAACCCTTTATGGTGTACGCTTGATTGGTAAGAGATACCGCTATGATTAAGATTGAAGGATTGACCATTCTCTTCAAGACCTTCAAGTTATGCCATGTGGAACTAGAAATTAAAAAGGGAGAGTTTCATTTTCTCCTGGGGCCCACAGGAAGTGGAAAAACCTTGCTCCTCGAATCTATTGCTGGGCTTCATAAACCCAAGAAGGGGAAGATTTGGCTTGAGGAGAAAGAGGTTCAAAATCTTTCTCCAGAAAAGAGAGAAATCTCCTATGTACCTCAAGACTTGGCTCTCTTTCCCCATATGAATGTCATGGAAAATATTCTTTATGGAATTAAAGCGCGGGGGCTTCCTTTAAAAGAATACGAGTCCTACATCAACAATTTAATCTCCATCACTAAAATTGAATCGCTTCTTGATCGATATCCTGCTCGTCTTAGCGGGGGAGAAAAGAAGCGAGTCGCCCTGCTTAGGGGATTAGCCTCAAAACCAAAACTCCTCCTGCTTGATGAACCTCTATCCGGACTGGATCCGGGTATCAAATTCGAGATTCAACAGCTACTTAAGGCTATCCATGATTCTTTTCGCCCCACAATTCTTTGCGTTTCCCATGACTTTGAGGAAGCATTTCTCCTGGCTGATCGAATAACCGTGTTTGTAGAGGGAAAAGTTGAGCAAGTGGGAACCAAAGAGGATATCTTTTTAAGACCCAAGTCTAAGAAGGTGGCCCAGTTTCTTGGGCTGAAAAACCTTTATCGAGTAGACTTGCTCAAAATGGACCAAAATGACCAGAGATGTTTTTTAAGTATAAATGGAATTCTTTTTTCCATACCTGCTGCTCTTTATGATGGGGGAGATAGGCAAGTAGATCTTTTTATTCGGCCTGAAGAGGTCATGGTTTTGCGAGAAGGGAAACCGATTAAGGAATCGTTAAAAAGAAACATATTAGAAGGGGAGATTAAAGATCTCATAAATAGAGGAAGATACCATCTAATCCATTTCCAGACCAAAAAAGGGAAAGTAGATTTTGAAATCCACATTCCCAACTATGTTTTTAGGAATTTAGAACTCTGGAAGGGTAAGGAAGTAAAGATTGCCCTGCGCGATCAATCTTTTTGGGTAATGAATCACCAACCCCATATGGAATAAGCCGAGCTTTTAAATAAATTTTATTTTTACATCTCCTAAGGGACCAAAGTCGGCGCGGAAGAAATCGCCGGGGGCGATAGGCAGGGCAGCGGTTAAGGAGCCAGATAAAATGACTTCCCCTTTACGCAAAGAGATTCCATACTGGGCCAACTTATTGGCCAACCAAGCTACAGCCTGCGCCGGATGTCCCCATACCGCAGCCCCAGCCGCCGTGGCCATAATTTCGCCATTCTTCTCCATGACCATGCCCACGGTGCGCAGATCGATATTGTAAGGTGATGTAATTTTCCCGCCCAAGACCACGCGGGCGCTGGAGGCATTATCTGCCACTGTATCCGCCAGCTTTATTTTCCAGTCGCGGATACGGCTATCAATTATTTCTAAGGCCGGCATGATCCCGGCGCTGCAGCGGAGCACCTCGGAAATAGTGACTCCAGGCCCATGAAGATTTTCATTTAAAACAAATGCGATCTCTCCTTCTATGCGCGGAGCTATAAGATCGGTTAATTTAATTTTTTCACCTTCCCTTACTAACATATCATGCAATATATGTCCATAATCCGGCTCTTTTACCCCTAACATGGCCTGCATGGCCAAAGAAGTTAAGCCAATCTTTTTCCCGACCACAACGCGGCCAGTTGCTTTTTTGAGTTCCATTAGCTGGAGTTGAATCTGGTAAGCCTCTTCCACGCTTATATCTGGGTCTGTCTCCGTTAAAGGAGGAATCGGCTTTTTTCCACTCTCTGCCGCCAGTAACAGCTCGGCCATTTCTCTTATGCGCCTCTCTTCCATAAGTCTCCTTTCTTTTTCTTCCGTAAGGACAAATTTTTCTTCTCTATCGTTTGTTTTGAAAAATTTTTATCTTATCATTCCCCTTTTGGCAAGATTATTTTTCTCTTTAAAGAAAAAATTAGTCCAAGAAGGTAAAAGATAAGACGATCAGCCAAATTCTCTGACCGTCGATCAGTTTTAATTTTTCTCACCAGCAGGAGACAGGCGGGAGG